>JAEWFB010000174.1 GCA_023389095.1 Actinomycetes bacterium | reverse complement strand
TGAGGTACTTCGCGGTGAGCACGTTGACGCCACCCAGCCCCCGTGCGTCGCCGTCGCCGCCGGGCTCGACGCCGTGCGCCTCGACGGCGGCCCACGCCGACCGCTCGGCCCGACGCGTCACGGTCGTGGCGAGGTGCAGGTGGGCCGAGCCGGCCGTACCGCCGGGCAGGATGAACGAGCGCAGCTTCTCGACCTGGCCGAGGTAGTGGTCGCAGTCGGCCTCGAGGTCGTCGATCCAGGGCTGCTCGACGCGCAGCGGCGGGTACTCGTAGGACGCGCGCAGCGGCGTGCAGAGATCGGCTCCGACGTCGAACAGCTCGTTCTGGACGCGGTGCAGGGTGGCGACCACCTCGTCGGGCAGCTCGCCGCAGGCGACGGCGATGCCGATGGCGGCGTTGGCCTCGTTGGCGTCGGCGTAGGCGTGCAGGCGCGGGTCGTTCTTGCTCGTCCGCGAGAAGTCGCCGAGGCTCGTCGTGCCGTCGTCGCCCGTCCGGGTGTAGATCCGCGTCAGGTTGACCATGGGCACACTCTCTCACCCGGGTCGGCCTGCCCGGCCCGGAGGGTGACCCGGATAGGGTTCGGTGGGTGAGAGAGCGTTTCCGTGTCGTCGGTGGAGCCCGCCTGGTCGGCGAGGTGAACGTGCTCGGCGCCAAGAACAGTGCCCTCAAGCTCATGGCCGTCGCGCTGCTCGCCGAGGGCCGCACGACGCTGACGAACGTGCCGGCCATCGCCGACGTCACGATCATGGCCGAGCTGCTGCGCCGCCTCGGCGTCGAGGTCGACTACGTGCCGGACGAGAACCGCGTCGTCCTCGACGTCCCCGCCACGATCGGCCACCGCGCCGACTACGAGCTCGTCCGCGCGCTGCGGGCCTCGATCTCGGTGCTCGGCCCGCTCGTGGCCCGCACCGGCCAGGCCGATGTCGCCGTGCCGGGTGGCGATGCCATCGGCTCGCGCGGGCTCGACCTGCACGCCGCCGCGCTGGAGTCCCTCGGAGCTCGGGTCCACGTGACGCACGGCTACCTCGTCGCGCAGGCCCCGGGCGGGCTGCACGGTGCCGACATCCGTCTCGACTTCCCGAGCGTCGGCGCCACCGAGAACGCCCTGACGGCGTCGGTCCTCGCGCGCGGAACGACGACGATCGACAACGTGGCCAAGGAGCCCGAGATCGTCGACATCGCCGAGATGCTCACCTCGATGGGGGCACGGATCGAGGGGGCGGGCACCTCACGCATCGTCGTGCACGGCGTCGACGCCTTGGCTCCGACCGAGCACGCGGTCGTGCCCGACCGCATCGCCGCCGGGACGTGGGCCTTCGCCGCGGCGACGACCCGGGGCGACGTCGAGGTCGTCGGCGCAGTGGCGGCGCACCTGCGGGTGCCACTCGGCATGCTCGCCGACGCCGGGTGCACCGTCGAGTCGACGGACCGCGGCTTCCGCGTCGCCGTGCGCGACGGCCGGCCGCGCTCGTTCGACGTCGCGACCCTGCCCTACCCGGGCTTCCCGACCGACCTGCAGCCGTTCGCGCTGGCCTACAACGTCGTGGCCTCTGGGTCCGCGATGGTCACCGAGAACCTCTTCGAGGCACGCTTCCGGACGGTGCAGGAGCTCGCGCGACTCGGCGCCGAGGCCCAGGTCGACGGGCACCACGTCATGACGCACGGGGTGCCACTGCTCTCAGGCGCCCCGGTCGAGAGCAGCGACATCCGGTCCGGGGCGGCCCTAGTCATCGCGGGGCTCGTCGCGGAGGGCGACACCCTCGTCAGCGGCGTCCACCACATCGACCGCGGGTACCCGCGGTTCGAGGTCGCGCTGCGGGGCCTCGGTGCCGACGTCACCCGCGAGCCGGACGACGCCCCCGACTTCGAGTGAGGCCGTTCGCACGGTTCGCCGGGACTGCCCCGGTTCGTCCGTCGGGAGGCACGCGACCGCCTTACCATCTGCACGCGCGGGACGTATTTTCTTGACTGGATCTTGACTCCTCAAGGCAACGTTTACGGTATGCGGAGCGTCATCATGGTGACGGCAGCCGCGTTGAGAGGGGTCACGATGGCGCTGAACACCCACCGCAGGGGACCGGTCCGAGTGGTCGACGGACCGGATGGGCACGACGTCATCATCGAAGGGCGTCTCGACATCCACACGGTCCCGGACATCCGCGACGCGATCCACGCGATCATCCCGCAGGGCCGGGGCGACATCCGTCTGCACCTGGCCGATGCCGAGATCGGCGACGCGACGGGCCTCGGGGTCCTCGTGCACCTGCACCGTCGCGCGACGCGTGCCGAGCGCCGGCTCCTGCTCGTCGACCCGAGTGACCGCACCACGCGACTCGTCCGGGGCTGTCGTCTCGACCGCATCCTCGCGACGCGGCACGCCGCGACTGTGGCGCCTCTCACCGCCTGAGCGACTCCCCGGCGCGAGGGGCCGCCGCTACCGTCGAGCCATGTCCTCGACGGAGAGTGCCCCGCCCGCACCGGACCGGTCGCAGCGCGACCGGCCGTGGGTCATGCGGACCTACGCCGGCCACTCCAGCGCCGCGGCGAGCAACGCCCTGTACCGGCGCAACCTCGACAAGGGGCAGACCGGACTGTCCGTGGCGTTCGACCTCCCGACGCAGACCGGCTACGACCCCGACCACCCGCTCGCCCGTGGGGAGGTCGGCAAGGTCGGCGTGCCGGTCAGCCACATCGGCGACATGGCGGCGCTCTTCGACGGCATCCCGCTGCGCGAGATGAACACCTCGATGACGATCAACGCCACGGCGATGTGGCTGCTCGCGCTCTACGAGGTGGCCGCCGAGCGCCAGGCCGCCGCCGCCGGGGAGGACGCCGCGGACTGGGTCCACGCCCTCGCCGGCACGACCCAGAACGACATCATCAAGGAGTACCTGTCACGCGGGACGTACGTGTTCCCGCCCGGTCCCTCGCTGCGGCTCATCACCGACATCGTCGCGTACACCGTGCGTGAGATCCCGAAGTGGAACCCCATCAACATCTGCAGCTACCACCTGCAGGAGGCCGGCGCGACGCCGGTCCAGGAGCTCGCCTTCGCGATGTCGACCGCCGTCGCCGTGCTCGACGCGGTCCGCGACTCGGGCCAGGTTCCGGCAGAGGAGTTCTCGGCCGTCGTCGCGCGAATCTCCTTCTTCGTCAACGCCGGTGTGCGCTTCGTCGAGGAGATGTGCAAGATGCGCGCCTTCGTCGAGCTGTGGGACGAGCTGACACGAGAGCGCTACGGCGTCACTGACGACAAGGCCCGACGCTTCCGCTACGGCGTGCAGGTCAACAGCCTCGGCCTCACCGAGGCACAGCCCGAGAACAACGTGCAGCGGATCGTCCTCGAGATGCTCGCCGTGACCCTGAGCAAGGACGCCCGCGCCCGCGCCATCCAGCTGCCGGCGTGGAACGAGGCGCTCGGCCTGCCGCGGCCGTGGGACCAGCAGTGGAGCCTGCGGATGCAGCAGGTGCTCGCCTTCGAGTCGGACCTGCTCGAGTACGACGACCTGTTCGCCGGGTCGGTCGTCGTGGAGCGCAAGGTCGCCGAGCTCGTCGCCGGGGCGAAGGCCGAGATGGCGCGCATCGAGCAGATGGGTGGCGCCGTCGCGGCGGTCGAGTCGGGCTACATGAAGTCGGCCCTCGTCGCCTCGCACGCCGAGCGCCGTCGCCGCATCGAGGCGGGCGAGGAGGTCATCGTCGGCCTCAACCGCTTCGAGACCACGGAGCCCAACCCGCTGACCGCCGACCTCGGCACCGCGATCCAGACCGTCGACGCGTCGGTCGAGCAGGCGGCGGCCGAGGCGGTGCGCGCGTGGCGCGAGAGGCGCGACGCCGACGCGACCGACAGGGCCCGGGCGGCATCGGCGCTCGAGCGACTCCGGGCCGACGCGGCGTCCGGCACCAACCTCCTGCCGGCCACCCTCGAGTGTGCCCGCGCGGGCGTCACGACCGGGGAGTGGGCCGGTGCCCTGCGCGAGGAGTTCGGCGAGTACCGCGCCCCCACGGGGGTCTCCGGGTCCGTCGGCGTGGGCGGCTCGGAGCCGGGTGACGACCTGGCCCGCGTCCGTGGGCTCGTGGCCCGCACCGGCGAGGAGCTCGGCGAGAAGCTGCGCGTCCTCGTGGGCAAGCCGGGCCTCGACGGCCACAGCAACGGCGCCGAGCAGGTGGCCGTGCGGGCCCGCGACGCGGGGTTCGAGGTCGTCTACCAGGGCATCCGCCTGACGCCCGACCAGATCGTCGCGGCCGCCGTGGCCGAGGACGTCCACCTCGTCGGTCTCTCGATCCTGTCCGGCTCGCACATGGAGCTGGTGCCCGAGGTGCTGCGCGGCCTGCGCGAGGCCGGCGCGGCCGACGTGCCGGTCGTCGTCGGCGGCATCATCCCCGAGTCCGACGCCGCGGCGCTGCGCGAGGCGGGGGTGGCGATGGTGTTCACGCCCAAGGACTTCGGGCTCAACGAGATCATGGGCGAGATGGTCGGGGTCATCCGCGAGGCTCGTGGTCTCGCGCCGGTGGAGGCCGCGCCGGCCTGACTGGCGTAGCGTCGGGGCATGAGCGACCTGCAGTGCGCCGCGCGGATCGTCGTCGTCAACCCTCCCGGGCTGGCCGACGTCGGCTGGCTCGCCTCGGCGATCCACCTCGAGAGGGTCCAGGCCGTCTACGCGGCGGACGACGTGCCCGACACCGGGCCCGTCGAGTCCCTCGCCGACGACCTCGGCGTGCCCTCCCACCTCGGGCACGGCGACCTCTCCGACGGGTCGGAGGGGTTCGGGCAGATCGCCGACCAGCACCGTGGAGAGACGGTCGTCGTCGTGCGCGGCGGGTCGGACGCCGAGCCGGTCCTGCTGCTCGTCGACGCCGACGGGGTCTCGCGTCGTCCCCTCGAGGGCCTGGCCTGATGCCGCTGTCGGGCACGGCTGACGCCGTCGTCGCCGAGCTCGAGCAGCAACGAACCGACGAGGACCTCGCCAAGGTCCGCAAGCGGCTGGCCGAGGGCGAGGAGGCGCTCGGCGTCCGCACGGGGACGCTCTTCGCGATCGCGCGTCGGCACACGAGCCTGCCGCTGCCGGAGGTGGAGCGCCTGCTCGCGATGCCCGCGTACGAGCCGCGCCTCGCCGCGCTGTGCGTCCTCGACTTCAAGGCCCGACGACGCCGCACCGGCGCCTACGAGCGCGGCACCCTCGCCCGCACCTACCTCGGGCACCACCACCGGATCACGACGTGGGACATGGTCGACCGGGCCGCTCCGCGGGTCGTCGGGCTGTGGCTCGTGGGGCGCGACAAGCAGATCCTGCGCGACCTCGCCGGTTCACCCGACCCGCTGCGCCGGCGCACGGCGATGACCGCGCCGCTCGGCTTTCTCGGCACCCCCGACGTCGAGGCCGGCTACGAGGTCGCCGAGCTGCTGGCCGACGACCGAAACCCGCTCGTGCACAAGCCGGTCGGCATCTTCCTCAAGCATGCCGGCTCGCGCGACGAGGACCGCCTCGTGGCCTTCCTCGACGAGCACGTCGCGTCGATGCCGCGCCCTGCCGTGCGCCTCGCCGTGGAGAAGCTCCCGCCGGAGCTGCGCTCCCGCTACGTCTGACCGGCGGATGGACCGGGCGTCTCAGAAGAGGCGGGACTCGGCGTCGTCGATGCCCTTGAGGGCGTCGTAGTCGAGGACGACGCAACGGATGCCGCGGTCCTCGGCGAGGGTGCGGGCCTGCGGCTTGATCTGCTGGGCCGCGAAGACGCCGGTGACCGGTGCCAGGTGCGGGTCGCGGTTCATCAGCTCGAGGTAGCGGGTCAGCTGCTCGACGCCGTCGATCTCGCCGCGGCGCTTGATCTCGACGGCGACGCTCGCGCCGGAGTCGTCGCGGGCCAGGATGTCGACGG
>JAEWFB010000286.1 GCA_023389095.1 Actinomycetes bacterium | reverse complement strand
TGCACGACCCGAGCGGCTGGGTCGGCGCTTGGCCGGCTGCTCGCCGCGGGACGAGCGGCCACGGCTGCGACGCCCGTCAGTCCGATCGGGCCCGCCGCCGCTCTCGTCCTCGTCCTGGTTCTCGTCGTGGTTCTCGTCCGGCTTTTCGCTGCCCGCCCCCTCGTCGAGCGCGTCGAGCTCCTCGAACTGGTCGAGCTCGTCGTCCCCGGGCATCTGCTCGTCGTGGAGATCGTCGTCGTCCCGGCGCCCCTTTCGACCCTTACCGCGGTCCAGCACCGAACCCACCGAACCGGCGGGTGCCGCGAGAAGCATCGTGGTCCGGTCCTTGATGCGGTCGCTCAGCCCGTTCATCTGCCTGGAGGCAGCGCTGACCGCCGCCGTGCGCGCGGCCCCGAAGAGCTCGCCGCGGACCTGCTCAGCGAGCTTGGCGAGCTCCGGGTTGTTCTCGACGAGCTGGCTGCCCTGCGCGACGAGGGCGCGCGTGTTCATCGGGATCTTCTTGCCGGCGAGCAGACCGCCGACCACGATGGCCAGACGCATCTTCTTGCTGCGGCCGAGCAGGTAGCCGCTGGCCACGGCCGCCGCCACCTTCGTACCCGTGTTCATTGGGTTCTCCCTTCGGGCGATGCGGCCGGACCGCATCTTTCGGTTCCAACGGGATGACCTGCATCGACTCCGCGGCGTGCAGCGCGACGCCGCCATCACCCCGTTCGGTCAACAGAGGTTCTGGAGGCGCGACAGCATCGGGATGCTGGGGAAATGGTCACGGCGGACCTTCTCGAGGAGCACCTCGAAATAGACCGGAAGCTCCTCGGGGCGGATGATCGCCTCGACCATGTCGAGCATCGTCGAGGACGGGTAGGGGTCGGCACTCACCAACTCCAACAGCGCGTCCAACAGTCCACGGCGCAACCTGTCATCGGAAGCCATGACACCTCCAGAGTCGGTGGCAACGTACCCAATGATCGTCATCTCCCCACGCGAGTTCCAGACGTACTGCAGGCGAAATCCTCACGGCTGCAATGCAATCCGTCCGACATGAACCCCTTTGTCCGGTTCTGGCGGCAGCGCTCGGGCCGATGCCGGCCCTCGGGATGGCGTGCCGTCGCACTCGGGCGCGCGAGAGCCGTCAGGGACCTTCTGTCGCGTCCGGGGTGCCGATCCCGGCGGCGTCCATGGCGTTGGTCAGCAGGACCAGCGCCAGGTCGTCGTCGAACTGGCCGGCATGGGTGCGCACGCGGTGCAGGAGCTGGTCCAGGCAGGCGTCGGCGTCCCCCTCGCGCAGAGCCGTCTCGATCGAGGCCCGCGGCAGGAAACGGCCGGTCGTGCTGCGGGCCTCGATGAGTCCGTCGGTGTAGAGCAGCAGCCGGTCGGAGGCGTTCCATGAGTGCACCGTGACGCGGTCCGCCGGCCCGACCCCGAGGGGCAGGCAGTGGTGCACCGGGAGCTCGCCGACGCCCCGGGCGCAGACGAGCAGCGGAGCCGGGTGGCCGGCCGAGACGATCGCCACGCTGCCGGCGCTCGTGAACTCCACGAAAAGGGCGGTGGCGAAGCGCTCCGGGTCCCAGAAGCGGGTGACGTAGTCGTGGACGCGACGGGCCACCGCCACCAGCTCGTCCTCGCTGGCACCGTACTGCCGGAAGGCTCGGATCACGCGCGCAGCCTCGGTGACGGCGCCGACACCCTTACCGCTGACATCACCCAGGAGCAGACGCAGACGGCCGCCATCGGCGACGAAGTCGAAGAAGTCTCCCCCGACCTGTGCAGAGCGCGTCGCCGAACGGTAGCGCGTCGCGATCCGAACCGTGCCCACCTGCTCGGGCAGCACGGGAAGCAACGCCTCCTGCGCGACACCGGCGATGCGGCGCGAGTCGCGCAGATCCGCCTCGCGGCGTGCCCGCACCGCGGCCACCAGCACCGACAACGCGCCCACCAGGGCGACGTCGACGACATGGACCCCGTACTGGACACCGAAGTCGTTCCACAGCCCGGACGCGGCAGCGATGATGACCGCCACGATGGCGAACCCGGCGGTGGAGCCCGGCGTCGACGCGGACGCCGCCAGCAGCGGTGCCAACCCGAGGAGGGCGGTCAGCACCGCCACCCGTGGGCTGATGGCAACGTCTGCCAGCGACGTGAGGGCCAGCACGGCGGCGCTGGCCCAGCCGATCGCCCAAGGCGATCGCCAGACGGGGCGCACACGCTCAGGAGGGGTGAAGATCGATCGAAGCTGCACTCGCCGGCCCCGCCCCTTCACGCTGGGGCCCAGGCCCACGACTCTGACGTCGCATTCTTGCTCGCCGCCGTCACCACCGCCGGCGATTGCGTGAAGACGGTGAGAGATCCGCAGGCTCGCGTTCCCGCGCGTTGCACCGAAACCGCCGGGCGCGAGAACGCCCACTGGCGTGCTTCTTCGGCGCGCCCGCGGTCGTCGTCCTGTCGTTCGTCGTGGAGAAGACGTGGCCAGCGCCAGGTCGCGCCCACGGCCCCCAGTGATGAGCCGCTCCCCCAGCCGGCCCGGTCAGGCGCCGCCGGCCGTGACGATCGCGTCGGTGGCGAACCCCGCGACCATGCCCAGCAGCAGGCCGTAGGCGAGCAGGTCGGGCCGCTTGGTCCGCGCGGCCACCCCGAGCAGCTGCGTGACGACGTAGAGGATGGAACCGGCGGCGAGGGTGAGGAACACGACGCTGAGCGGCTCGCTGGTGAACCCGTGCCCGACCGCCGCGCCGACGAACGTCGGCCCGCCGCCGATCAGGCCGAGGCCGAGCAGGAACGGCCACGACGGGCGCCGACGGTTGCCGTCGGGATCCAGGTCTCCGGCCAGCGGCGCGGTGATGCCGAACCCCTCGGTGGCGTTGTGCAGCGCGAAACCGATGACGAGCAAGGTGGCGAGGGCGATCTCACCCCGAGCGGCCGACTGCCCGATGGCCAGGCCCTCGGCGAAGTTGTGCAGCCCGATGCCGACCGCGATGAGCAGCGCCAGTCGCCGAGCCACCGACCACGTCGCGATCCCGGTCGGCCGCCTCTCGGCCCTCTCGACGCGCAGGCCCGTCGGCGCCTCGGCCGCCGGGGTCAGGGCGGCCCGCGCGGTGATCCGGCCGATCCACCCCTCGTAGGCCACCAGGGACAGCAGGCCCACGGCCAGTCCCCCGACGAAGAGGGCCCCGTAGCCGAGAACGGTGGACAGGCTGCCCCCGCCGTCGTGCAGCGTGCCGAGCGCGGCGTCGATCGGCTCCCAGGCGTGGGACAGCACGTCCCAGACGAGGAAGAGCAGCACACCGACAGCCGTGGCGTTGAGCACGGCCCGCAGGGCGGGCGCGGGGCGACGCAGCCGTCCGATGGGCAGGCCCAGCACGATGGTGGCGCCCGCGATGAAACCGAGCACCAGGGTGCGGCCAAGTCCCACGACAGCTCCTTCGACGACCAGATGACCAGCTCGAAGTTTTGGTCAGCCTCACCTAACTGGTCAAATCTGAACGGGCGCAGGGAGCGCGTCGGGGGCCGTGGCCGCTGTCAGGCCGAGCCCATCACGTCCGACGTCAACCGATCGGCATCCGCTGGTAGGTCGGGGTGAGCTCTTCCCAGCGCTGCCTCCAGCCGGGCGCCCCGGCATCGGAGCCCCAGCCCTCCGGATGGACCTCGCCGCCGAGCTCCAGCGACCGACCGAGGTCCTCGAGGTGGACCCGCCAGCCGGAGGCATGGAACGGCAGATGCGTCATCGGCAGGCCCCGCTCCTCGACCACCAGCCGGGTCCTGGAGCCCTCCTCGGTCAGCCATGCCTCGATCTGCCCCTCGTCGTCGGTGCCCGGCTCGGTCGTCACCACCAGGTGGTGTGGGCCATCGCACACGTCGATGCGGGCCGGGCCGGTCCAGCTGCTCGTGAACACGGCCCGAACCGTGCCGCCGACCCGGAAGTCCCCGTCGACCCGGGCGATCCAGCGGGCCAGCCGCTCGGGCGTCGTACACGCCTGCCACAGGTCGTCGATGTCGGTGTCGTACAGGTCTTCGACCCGGACGGCTCCGCGGGTCTCGTCGAGCGCTCGCATGGTCGCGGTGGTGGTCATCGGCGTGCCTTCTTTCCTCGTGCGATCTCGGTGTGGAGGGCGTCGAGCCGGTTCTCCCAGAGCCGGCGGTACTCCCCCAGCCACTCGTCGACCTCGACGAGCGGCTCCGGGCGGAGTGAGTAGATCCGGCGCTGCGCCTCGTGGCGCACGTCGACCAGCCCGGCCTCGCGCAGCACGCGCAGGTGTCGGGACACGCCCGGGCGAGCGATGGGCAGGGCCTCGGCCAGCTCCCCGGCGCTCGCCGGGTGGTCACGGAGGATCTCGAGAACCGTGCGCCGGCTCTCGTCAGCCAGTGCGTGCAACACAGCATCCATGCCATGATCGTAACCAACTCGGTACGTACCTACAAGGGTACATTGATGACCTCTTGGCCCACTCGCCCGGTGAGGAGCCGCGGCGGCGATAAACTTGGCCGCGTGGAGGACTCGGCCTCTCGAGTGGCCGCCGACGCCGCTGCCCGGCGCGTCCGTGAGCTGATCGCACGTCGTCAGCGCCTCATGGATGGTGCGCCCACCACCGATGAGGACGTCAAGGAAGCCCAACGCTGCGCACAGCAGTCGCTGAGCCGCGCTCGTCTGGCGCACACTCGCTCGGGTCTGGCCCACGAGCGTGCGGCCGACGCGCACGAGCACGCCGCGACCGCCAAGGAGGCCCTCGCACGGCGGGTGAACGAGGTCGACGCCGTTCGGCTCCGCCGGGAGGCGCAGGTCCATCGCGAGGCAGCCGCCGGAGACCGCCGAGCCGCGCTCCTCGAACGCGAGCACGCCGCCGAGCTCTGACGCCCGGGTCGACGACTCGCGGGTCGACGTGGTCGAGGTCGTCGTCAGTCGTTCGGCTCGGACTCCATGACCAGGAGGATCCCCGTCGGCTCGGCCCCGGGTGACATCAGCGGTGCCGCGGTGATGCTGAGCCGCACCGGCTTCCCGCGCCGGTTGATGGCGTCCATCCCGATGTGCTGCGGGTCCGCGCTGTCGGCCAGCACCGCGTGGAGCAGGGGCTTCAGGTCGCCGATCGGAAGGCCGATGTCGAGGGTCAACAGGTGGACGCCCACCGCCTCGTCGGAGCGAACGCCCCAGAGCTCCTGCGCGTTCTTGTTCCACGTCTGGATCGTCAGCTGCCGGTCGAGGACGATGACAGCCGAGCGCATGCTGCCCAGGATCGACTCCATGTAGTCGTTGAGCTCGGTGAGCTGGGTGCTGCGCTCACGCAGCTCCTCGTTGGCGCCCTGGAGCTCGTCGTTCATCGACTGCAGCTCCTCGTTCATCGTCTCGAGCTCCTCGTTCCTCGACTGCAGCTCCTCGTTGGTGGTCTCCAGCTCCTCGACGGTCGACTGGAGCTCCTCGTTGGTGGTCTCCAGCTCCTCGTTCGTCGACTGCAGCTCTTCCGAGGCCGCCTGCAGCTGCTTGGTCGTCTGCTCCAGCTCGTGGTGCACCTGGTGGTAGCGCGTCACATCGGTCAGGGTGATCAGCGTGCCGGCGTAGCCCTCACGGTGGTCCACGAGCGGGATCAGGTCGATGTCGACGTACAGGGTCGACTCGGAGCGTGGCCAGCGAACATCCGGGATGCGGCGCGCCTGCCGGCTCTCACGGGCCTCCAGCAGGGCCGGACGCAGCTCGACCGGTCGGAACGAGAGCTCGAGGTCCACGAACTTCCGGCCGACGTCGGAGTCCGCGAGGCGCGTCAGCACCTTGGCCGACTCGTTGACCATGGCGAGGGTGTCGTGGGCGTCGACGACGAACTGCGCCACGGGAGCCACGGCGAACGCGTCGCTGCGCAGGCTGTGGAGCGAGTCCGGCACCGCGAACCGCATGACGGGAGCGGGCTGGCGGAGGATCAGGCTCGGGTCCGTGGCGGGCACCGTGCTGCGGCGGAAGAGGCGGCGCTTGAGGTCCAGCGGGATGAAGCTGTCGGTGTGGTTGAGCAGCATCTCCGCCTTGCCGAGCAGCAACGTGCCCTCCGGTTTCAGCGCGAACGCGAGGCGGGAGAGGATGCGCGACTGGGTCTCGGCGTTGAAGTACATCAGGGTGTTGCGGCAGGTCAGCAGGTCGATCCTGGAGATGGGCGCGTCGCGGGTGAGGTCATTTCGCCCGAAGATGACGCTGCGGCGCAGGTCCTGCCGGAACACCGCCCCCTGCGGGCCGGTCTCGAAGTACTTCTGGCGCAGCTCTGCGGGCACGCTGCTCATCTCGCGCTCGTTGTACGTGGCGGCACGCGCGTACGCGAGCGCCTCCTCGTCGACGTCGGTGGCGTAGATCTTCACCCGGTCGCGGAACTGCTCCAGTCCCATGGCCTCCGTGAGCACCATGGCGAGGGAGTAGGCCTCCTGACCACTCGCGCAGCCGGCGCTCCAGACCCGGACCTCGCGGTCGGAGGCCTCCAGCAGCGCCGGAATGATGCCGTTGCTCAGGTGCTCCCACGAGTCGCGGTCCCGGAAGAAGCTGGTGACGTTGATGAGGATCGTGTTGAACAGCGCGACAAACTCGTCCGGGTTGGCCTCGAGGTAGTCCTGGTACCCGTCGAACGAGTCGAAGCCGACGCCCTGCATACGGTGCCGTACGCGACGCAGCAGGCTCGGGCGCTTGTACCCGGTGAAGTCGAAGGCGCGAGCATCCTTGAGATACACGAGCAGACGCTCGAACGCCTCGACCTCCGAGGCGTCGGCGTCTGTGTCCAAGGCGTCGTTCGCCTCGAGCGTCTCGGTCTCCGCGACATCGCCGTCGTCGCCGGGGTCGGCCCGTGGATCCAGTGAACCGTCACTCATCGATGAACTCCATCGCCAGGGCTGGTCGGGCCTCGATCAGCTGACGAACCTGTCGAGCCGCCTCTCGGGTGTCGTCGGCCTGCTCGCGAAAGCGCCCGGCAGTCAGCACGCTGTCGCGCGCGAGTGCCTGGTCGGCCAGCTGGTCGGCCAGGGCCGCCTTCTCCTCCAGCGCCCGCAGGGCGACCCACAGGGCGTTGTCGACCTGGACGGACTGCTCACCGATCAGACCCTTGGTCGTCCACGCGTGTCCCACCCGGCACCGGTACCGCGCCATCGCTCCCTCGCGCAGCTCGAAGAGCGTGCCGCCGCAGTCGGGACACGAGAACCCGGCCGGTTCGCCGGGACGGTCGGCAACATCCATGATGTGCTCCTCCATCTGGGCCATGTCGGTCTCGGCCACCATCAAGCTGGACGGCGGGGGAAGCGACACGACCGACACCTCCTCGCGGCTGACGACATCGAGCAGTGAACCGATCTCGGAGGCTGGCACGACGTGGTCCGGACGAACGGCGTCCATGACGCTGCGAGGCATCTCCGGGTAGAGACAGTCGGCGGGGTCCTGCACGACGACCAGTCCCCCGCGGTTGCGGATCGCCCACATCCCCGCCGCCCCGTCGTCGAGCACGCCGGACAGCTCGACCCCGACGACCCGTTGTGACAGCTCCAGGGCAGCCGACCGGAAGAGCACGTCGATGGCCGGCCTGTGGCCGTTCTCCGTGGGCCCGCTCGTCGGGACCACGTGCCCGTCGGTGACGAGCAGGTGCCGATCGGGGGGCGCCACGAGGATCTCACCCGGCGTCAGCGCCGTCGTAGACGTGACATGACGTGCCGGCAGTGGGCCTGAACGACTCAGGATGTCGGGCAGCGCGCTCCGGCCGTACGCCGGGACGTGGAGCACCACGACCACGGTGACGGACAGGTCCGGTGGAAGGCTCGCCACCATGGCGCGCAGCGCCTCGACGCCCCCGGCTGATGCGCCCACCACGACGACGTCGCGCCTGGTCTGGGATGTCTCCCGGCTCGCCATCACTGCTCCTCGAGGTAGTCCACCGGGACGGGACGCCGCGGCGATCCAGCACTTCGCCTCGTACCCACCAGCCTAGTCGTGCGTACGCTGCTCGGCCGCAGACACTCGGGCTCCACTCGGTCATACTGGGCACGTGAGCCCATTGGGACGGCTCGAGCAGCTGCGTCTGGCCGCCAGCGCCGCCGAGGCGCGGGCGGTGGAGTGCCGTGATCGGCTCGACGGTCTGAGGACCGCCGTCGTCATGAGCTCGGCTGATGCCAGCCGAGCCAGGGAGCGGCTCGCCACGGCTACGTCACGGGCGCAGGCGGCAGAACGGCGCCTCGCCGAGGTGCAGGCGTTGCGGGCCGAGAAGGAGTCCGGTCGAGGCAGCCAGGCGAGCGGCGCCCCGTGCGACCTGCCAGATCGACTTCGCGACGACGAGGGCGCCTCCCTCGGAGGCAGGCTGTTGGTGTCGGTACGCGAGGGACGCTGCAACGGCAACGACCTGTGGCTCGTGTTCGCCACCTACGGTGGCCGATGCGACTTCTGGGAGTTCGATGCCTACCTGAACGGCCTGTGGGACATGCCCCTGCCCGCGCGGCGCGTCCTGGCACAGGTCTGGTGGGAGTGGGAGCGCGACGCGATCGGCTGAGCCCTAGAGCCACCGGTCACTCGGGCAGCTCCCCGGTCCTCGTGACGTCCGCCGCCACGTCGGGCAGCTTCAGGTTCAGGGTCTGGCTGGTGAGGCGCAGCATCGCGAACGCGGTGTCTTCACTGACCCCATGGGTCTGCATGAGGATGCCGATCGCCACGCCGATCTGACGGCTCGTGGTGAGGGCCTGCGAGAGGTTGGCCGCCTCGTCCACCCGCCCGACCTCGTGGAGCAGGACCCGCGCATGGGCTGCGAAGAGCGCGGCGAGGCTGAGGGTGTCGGTCCCGAAGACCGCAGGGCGCGAGCTGTACAGGTTGAGCGCGACCCGGTGAGGCGGGTCGGCCACGTGGAACGAGAGCACGCCACGAACCGGTGTCTGGTCGGAGGCCGCCTCGCAGAACCGCGACCAGCGGGTCTCGCGCCGGAGATCCGGGATGCACACGGGGTCGTCGGCGTCGAACGCGTCGAGACAGGGCCCTTCCCCCAAGGTGTACTGGAGCTCGTCGACGCCCAGGGCGACGGGTTCCGTGCACGCCAGGCTTCGTGGTTTCCCCTCCACGGGCCACGCCGTGACGGTCGCCCAGTCGCACCCCGGCACGTTCGCCACCGCGAGTGCGACGAGCCGGCCGAGTGCCGTGCTTCGATCCACCCCAGCGCCCAGGTACTGGTTCAGCGACTCGAAGTTCGCGGCGACGTCGCTGGATCTGATACGTCCATCCATTCCGCCCTCCATCACGGCTCCTACCCGCCGGACAGGGGACGTGTGTCTCGGATCGGCTCATCCGACACGCCATTTTACCGCTCGGGCGCCGCAGCGCAGTTCCTACGAAGGTCCCGCCGTGCGCAGGTCCGGCCCGGAGGCCGCATCTCCGCGGAAGACCAGGTTGGCCGCCAGATCGCTCACCTTGATCCCGCGAGCTCGGGCCTCCCGCACGAGAAGGTCGAACCCGTCGTTGACGGTGCACTGGTGTCGCTCGACCAGGATGCCGATAGCGATCCCGATGACCCGGGCCGTCTCCAGAGCGTGCTGCAGGTCCCTGACCTGATGTCGCACGGCGGCGAGCCCCTCGGATTCCGGCGGCGCCACCGAAAGCGGCGGCACCGGAGCCGCGAACGAGCGAGATTCTGGAGACGGACACATGAGCGCATCACCCGTACCGACGCCCACAGACGTCGCAGGTCCAAGGATAGTCGCCCGACTGGACAACGTGATGTGAGCTCGACGCCGGGGCCGCGAACCGGAGCGCCGCCAGACACGACGCGGGGCGACGTGCGGCTGCCGGCAGGTCGGTGACCGCTCTCGGCGGCCTCCGCGACGATCAGGCGGGCGTCGCTCCTTCGGCCTTCGGCGGCCGGGGCGGGCCCTCGGCGTCCTCCGCGGTGGGGGTTCGGCGTTCTGTGACCTCGACCTCCCGGTCGATGTTCTTCTGCTCTCGTGCGGCACGAGCCATGCTGCGCATCAGGGCGGCCTCGCTGCGGTCGATCCGCGCATGGCTGGACGTCAGCCGCTCCCGGGCGCGGTCGATCGTCTCCTGCACGTCCCGGTGGGGAGTGCCGGTGTGCTCGCCGAGGTTGCGGGCGAGCCGGTTGAGATGGGCGGACCACTGGTCCAGCTGCTCCTCGCGGCCGTCGAGCCTGAGTTCGCGCTCGTCTGCGGCCCTCTCCCGTTCGTCGGACACGCGTTCGCGCTCGTCCGCCTGGTGCTCACGTGTGTTGGCGTCGAGTTCCCGTTCGTCGGCCTGGGCTTCGCGGTCATCGGCCCGTTGCTCACGGCGGTCGGCGGACCGGTTTCGGGCATCGGCGGCTTGGTCGTGTTGGCCCGCGGCCGGCCGCCGTTCGCCACCGGATGTGGCCTCGACTCGGATCACAGACACAGCATGCTCCCCCGTGCGCGTTGAGTGCCACTCGCGCTCCCCGGCAGCGCCACTCGATCGCCGCGGCTGCTGTGAGTGGGAACGGCGCGGCTTCGACGCCCACCTGACCGGGGCACCGGGGCGGCTGCTGACGCCGACCCGGGCGCAGGTCGGCGGTGCTCGGGTCCCGCATCGTGCAGGCCACGGACACGACTGGCTGCTAGCGTCGTTCCCGGCTGCCGTCCCCGTCGACCAGTTCGGACTGGGCACAACGCGTCGCGCGAGGTCTTGCGTGTGGCGCCTGGTGTTGACGCATCGGCATTCTGAGGCCTCCACACGGGAGGCCTCACAGACCAGAAGAGGCAACACCAGTGGCAACAGGCACCGTGAAGTGGTTCAACAGCGAAAAGGGCTTCGGCTTCATCGAGCAGGACGGCGGCGGCGCCGATGTCTTCGTTCACTACTCGGCCATCGAGAGCGGCGGCTACCGCGAGCTGCAGGAAGGCCAGAAGGTCGAGTTCGA
>JAEWFB010000278.1 GCA_023389095.1 Actinomycetes bacterium | reverse complement strand
GACTTCATGTGGCTGCGCGCGTTCTGCCCCCAGGCCTGCTACGCCGGCGGTCCCGGCCGGTTCCGGTACCTGCTCTACAAGGACGTGAACCGGCACGCGAAGCTCTCGCGACAGTTCCTCTGAACGGAACCCTTAGTCCACATCGCGGAAAAACTCGAGCTCGAACCCTTCCTCCGGCACGCCCTCGCGCGTACCATCGATCCAGCGCCCGACCGCTGTTCGGCATGGATAACCGGCGGTTCGGTTCACTCCCAACCATGCGGCCGACCCGTCCGGGCCGGTCCGAACGGTGCACGACGCACCACGAGGAGTTGACGATGGCGTCCCTGTCTCCCGCCGCACCCGCGGCCCAGACCCCCGACGCGGCCACTGCGGCGCCGGTGGCCTCCCCGTCCGTCACGGTGAACGGCCGTCCGGTCGGCCTCGCCGGCGTCCCGGCCTGGACGAGCGCGCTCGACGTGCTCCGTGCGAGCGGCCTGACCGGTGCCAAGGAGGGGTGCGCCGAGGGTGAGTGCGGCGCGTGCTCGGTGCTCGTCGCCCGGCCCGCGACCGACGGCGCCGAGGGCACCACGACGTGGACGGCGATCAACGCCTGCCTCGTGCCCGCGGCCTCGCTCGACGGCCAGGAGGTCGTCACGGCCGAGGGTCTCGGCAGCCCCGATCACCTGCACCCCGTGCAGCACGAGATGGCGGTGCGAGGCGGGTCGCAGTGCGGCTACTGCACGCCCGGGTTCGTCTGCAGCATGGCCGCCGAGTACTACCGCCCCGGCCGGTGCGACGCCCGCGACGGGGCACCGGACGGTGCGGAGCCGGCGGGTGACGCCCACGACCACGGCCCCAACGGTTTCGACCTGCACGCCCTCTCGGGCAACCTCTGCCGCTGCACCGGCTACCGCCCGATCCGCGACGCCGCCTACGCGCTGGGCGAGCCCGCAGGCGACGACGTGCTCGCGCAGCGTCGCGACCGCCCGGCTCCCGAGCCCGTGGCCACCCGGGTGGCCGCCGCGGGTGGGTCCTACGCCCGCGCCGCCGACGTCGCCGACGTCTTCGCCCTGCTCGCCGAGCGCCCCGACGCCGTGCTCGTCGCCGGCTCCACCGACTGGGGTGTCGACGTCAACCTCAAGGGCGCGCGCGCCCCGTTCGTCGTCGGCATCGACCGCGTACCCGAGCTGCGCACCTTCGGGGTCTCCGACGCCTCGGTCGAGATCGGTGCTGCCCTGACGCTGTCGGAGGTCGAGTCCCGGCTCGCCGGACGCGTCCCGCTGCTCGACCAGCTCTTCCCGCAGTTCGCCTCGCGCCTCATCCGCAACGGCGCGACGATCGGCGGCAACCTCGGCACGGGCTCCCCCATCGGCGACACCCCGCCCGCGCTGCTCGCCCTCGAGGCCGCGGTCGTGCTCGCCTCGGCAGAGGGTGAGCGGGAGGTGCCCCTCGCCGACTACTTCACCGGCTACCGCCAGACGGTCCGAGTTGACGGCGAGATCATCCGCGCCGTCCGGATCCCCTTGCCGCTCAGCCCGATCGCGGCCTTCCACAAGATAGCGAAACGTCGCTTCGACGACATCAGCAGCGTCGCCGTCGGCTTCGCGCTGACCGTGGACGACGGCACCGTGACCAAGGCGCGCATCGGCCTCGGCGGCGTCGCGGCGACTCCCGTCCGCGCCCTCGACACCGAGGCCGCCCTCGAGGGCCGCCCGTGGACCAAGGAGGTCGTCCGCGAGGCCGCGGCCGTCATGCGCCGCGAAGGCACCCCGATGGACGACCACCGCGCGAGCGCGACCTACCGCAGCGCCATGCTCGGCAGCGCGCTGCTCAAGCTCCACTCCGCCACCGCGACCCGACAGGAGGTCGGGGCATGAGCACCCTGTCCGACCGCCCCGAGCACGCCGTCGTCGGTGAGGCCCTGCCGCACGAGTCGGCAGCCCTGCACGTCACCGGCGCAGCCCTCTACACCGACGACCTCGTCGGGCGAACCGCCGGTTGCCTCCACGCCCACCCCGTCCAGGCACCGCACGCCCGCGCCACGGTGACGTCGCTGCGCGTCGAGCCCGCCTACGCCGTCCCCGGTGTCGTGCGCGTGCTCACCGCGGCCGACGTCCCCGGCGTCAACGACGCCGGCGTCAAGCACGACGAGCCCCTCTTCCCCACCGAGGTCATGTTCGTCGGCCACGCCGTCGCCTGGGTGCTCGGCGAGACGCTCGAGGCCGCCCGCCTCGGCGCCGCGGCCGTCGAGGTCGACTACGAGGAGCACCCGGCGATCGTCACGGTGCGCGAGGCCATCACGGCCGAGGCGTTCCAGGGCGCGCGGCCGCACATGGAGCGCGGCGACGTCGAGGCCGGCCTGGCCCGCTCGTCGCACGTGTTCAGCGGCGAGCTCGAGTTCGCCGGCCAGGAGCACTTCTACCTCGAGACCCACTGCGCGCTGGCCCTCGTCGACGAGAACGGCCAGGTCTTCGCCCAGTCGAGCACCCAGCACCCCAGCGAGACCCAGGAGATCATCGCCCACGTGCTCGGACTGCCGAGCCACGCGGTCACGGTCCAGTGCCTGCGCATGGGTGGCGGCTTCGGCGGCAAGGAGATGCAGCCGCACGGGCTCGCGGCGATCGCGGCGCTCGGCGCCACGCTGACGGGACGACCGGTTCGCCTGCGGCTCAACCGCACCCAGGACCTCACCATGACCGGCAAACGCCACGGCTTCCACGCCCAGTGGCGGGTCGGGTTCGACGAGGGAGGCCGCCTCCAGGCGCTGGATGCGACCCTGACGGCCGACGGCGGCTGGAGCCTCGACCTGTCCGAGCCGGTGCTCGCCCGCGCCCTCTGTCACATCGACAACGCGTACTGGGTGCCCGACGTCCGGGTGAACGGCCGCATCGCGCAGACGAACAAGACGTCGCAGACGGCGTTCCGGGGCTTCGGTGGCCCGCAGGGCATGCTCGTCATGGAGGACCTCCTCGGCCGCTGCGCACCCCTGCTCGGCCTCGACCCCGTCGAGCTGCGTCGCCGCAACTTCTACGTCGAGGGCCAGTCGACGCCGTACGGCCAGCCGGTGCGCCACCCCGAGCGCATCGTCGCCGCCTGGGACGGCGTCCTCGCCCAGGGCGACGTGGAACGCCGCCGTGCCGAGATCGCCGCGTTCAACGCGAGCCACGACGACGTCAAGCGCGCCCTTGCCGTGACGCCGGTGAAGTTCGGCATCTCCTTCAACCTCACCGCGTTCAACCAGGCCGGCGCCCTCGTGCACGTCTACAAGGACGGCTCGGTGCTCATCAACCACGGCGGCACCGAGATGGGCCAGGGCCTGCACACGAAGATGCTCCAGGTC
>JAEWFB010000267.1 GCA_023389095.1 Actinomycetes bacterium | reverse complement strand
CCTACCACGGCTCCGACCGCGGCTACCGGGCGAGCATCGCGGCGCTGGTCCGGCAGGGCCACACCTACGTCCGGATCGAGGACGGCGAGGTCGTCTTCAAGGCCGACATCGGCTCGCTGGCCCTCGGTTGCGCCCAGGTCCAGGGTGTCTGGCTGCACCCGAGGCTGCGCGGGCAGGGCCTCGCTGTCCCGGCGATGGCGGCGGTGGTCGAGCAGGTCCTCGCGGGCCGGGCCGACGAGGTGTCGCTCTACGTCAACGACTTCAACGTCGCGGCCCGGGCCACCTACGACCGGTGCGGCTTCCGCGAGGTCGGGGCGTTCACCACGGTCCTGCTCTGAACCCACGGGCCTAGGCTGCGTGCATGACGACGCGCGCGAACCCTCCCGCCAGGCTCGGCCCCGACGGCGTCGCCCTCGCCGGCCTGTTCCTCACCTCAGGGGTCATGCACTTCGTCCGTCCGGAACCGTTCGAGCGCATCGTGCCGAAGCCCCTGCCGAACCGACGGGCCTTGGTCCTCGTGTCCGGCGCAGCCGAGATCGCCTGCGCCGTAGGGCTGCTCGTGCCCTCGACACGTCGAGTGGCCGGGCTGGCCTCCGCAGCTCTGCTCGTCGGTGTCTTCCCGGCGAACGTCACGATGACGGCGCAGGCCAAGCGTCGCCTCGACCGTGCGCCCTCGGACAGGGCCCGGCAGGGGTTCCTGGCCGCGACGGTCGCCCGCCTGCCCCTGCAGTGGCCGATGATCCGGGCCGGCCTGCGCGCCGCCGGCGTCCTGCGTTGAGGACGCGTCAGGCGGGGTCGAAGGCGATCGTCACGGCGTCGCCGACGCGTCGGTAGCCCATGGCCTGGTAGATGGCGTTCGACGTCGGGTTCGCGAGGTCGGTGAAGAGCATGCAGGCCTCGCCGGCGTCGAGCCGCTCGTTCGAGAGGGCGGCGACCACGCCGCTCGCGTAGCCGTGACCGCGCCGTTCGGGCGGCGTCCACACCCCCGACACGCGCGCCAGACCGCCGTTCGCGGGGGAGGCGTACGCCATCGACACCGGCTCGCCCCCGTCGACCCAGAGGCCGACGCGTCCGTCGGCGACGTTCGCGTCGAGCCGCGTGGCCGCGCGCCCGCCGCCCTCGATGGCGTCGACGAAGTCCTGGTGCCACGCGTCGACGAGCGGGAGGTCATCGGCGGTGGCACGGCGGAACCGCCCGGGCACCCGGAAGGGCACGGCCGCCCTCTCGGGCAGCTCGAACCGGCCGACCGCCATCGTCGTGCGGGCCGTGCTCGCGGTCCGCAGCACCCACTCGTCGGCGAACGCCTCGGCGGGCTCACGCAGGCCGCCGACGCCGGGCAGGTCGTCGCCCTGCCGGGCGAGCGCCAGGGCGAGGGCTCGGGCCTCGTCCGGCGTCGCGAACGCGACGTGCAGCGGGTGCGGCGGCGTGTGCATGAAGGCCGCGACGACCCGGGTGCCGTCGTGCCCCGCCCACCAGCGGGCGCCCGGGTGGCGCGTCGGGTCGCGGAGGATGCCTGCGGTCACGCTCGCGACGACGCTGAGGGCCTGCGGCTCGCGGTCGACGAGCGCGGCGAACCACGACCCGGCCTCGGTCGGGTCGGAGGTCACGTGCAGCGTCAGCGGAGCAGGCATGCGT
The DNA here is from genome assembly GCA_023389095.1 of Actinomycetes bacterium. GTDB lineage: Bacteria > Actinomycetota > Actinomycetes > Actinomycetales > Dermatophilaceae > Monashia. Next base: position 1,243 of record JAEWFB010000267.1, on the reverse strand, counting down.
CCAATCTCCCAGACGCACAAGGAGGTTCGCGCGCGGTTTTCGTGGAGCGGCGGCGCGGCGGCTCGGCTCACGGGCGCCGCAGTGCTGTGGCGCGGACGAGCGTGACGGGCACCGCTGAGCGTGACCGGCGCTGCTGAGCGTGACCGGCGCTGCTGAGCCGGCCCGCCGTATCGGTCGCGCCTCAGACGTGGGCCAGCACCTCGGCGTGGGTCATCGCGAACCACGCGTCGGGATGGCGCGACCACCTGAGCCACGCCTCCCGCATCGCCTCGAGGTCCTCCTGCGTCGCGAGCCCGCGGTCGAGCGCCTGCGTCGCGAAGGTCGAGTCGACGACGCGTCGGGCCCACACCCCGCCCCACCACGCGCACTGTTCCGGCGTCGCGTACGTCCACAGCGACGCCGTCGGCGTCAGGTCGGTGAGACAAGCGGCGTGCGCCCACGCGAGCAGGTGCCGCCCGGCGTCGGGCTCGGCGTGGTTGAGGCGCGCCAGGCGCCGGTAGGTGTCGAGCCAGCGCGTCATGCCCTCGGACACCGGGTGCCAGACCATCGACGCGTAGTCGACGTCGCGCACCGCGACGACACCGCCCGGACGCGTCACGCGGGCCATCTCGCGCAGGGCACCCACGGGGTCCCTGAGGTGCTGGAGCACCTGGTGGGCGTGGGTGACGTCGAAGGTGGCGTCGGCATGGGGGAGCGCGGCGACGTCGGCGATCTCGAACCGGGTGCGCCCGTCGCCGCGGGCCGCGGCGTGCCGGCGCGCCTCGAGGAGCGGACCCTCGACGTTCTCGACGCCGACGACGAGCCCCGGTGCCACGGCCTCGGCGAGGTCGAGGGTGATGGTGCCCGGACCGCACCCGACGTCGAGCAGCGAGAGACCCGGGCGCAGGTGCGGGAGCAGGTAGGCCGCCGAGTCGGTCGCGGTCCGCGCGCCGTGCGAGGCGAGGACGCTCGAGTGGTGCCCGTGCAGGTAGACGTCGGCCATGTCGGGACGCTACGCCCCGCGTCGGGACAGCGCCCCGGCGTCTCACCCGGGCCGGCGTCCCACCGGCGCGGCGAAACGGGGTCGGAGACCGGGACTCTCGACCGATATCCTTCCGGGGTTCATCCGCGCTCACCCGAGCGACGCACCCGAAGGAGTCCCGGTGGCCCTGCACATGTCGTCCCTGTTCCTGCGAACCCTTCGCGAGGACCCGGCGGACGCAGAGGTCCCGAGCCACAAGCTGCTCGTCCGCGCCGGCTACGT
>JAEWFB010000250.1 GCA_023389095.1 Actinomycetes bacterium | reverse complement strand
TCGAGAAGACCCACCCGAACATCACGGTCACCCACAAGAAGGCCGCGACCTCCAACGAGGCCCGCGACACCTTCTTCACCCGCCTCTCGGCCGGCAGCGGCATGGCCGACGTCGAGGCCGTCGAGGTCGACTGGCTCCCCGAGATGCTCCAGTACTCCGACAAGTTCACCGACCTCAAGAGCACCGCCACCGACGGCCGCTGGCTCGACTGGAAGGCCAAGGCCGCCACCGACGCCGCCGGCCACCTCATCGGCTACGGCACCGACTCCGGACCCGAGGCCATCTGCTACCGCAGCGACCTCTTCAAGAAGGCTGGCCTGCCGAGCGACCGCGCGTCCGTCGCCAAGCTCTTCGGCACCACCTGGGACAGCTACTTCGCCGCCGGCAAGCAGTTCGCCGCCAAGTCCAAGGTGCCCTTCTTCGACAGCATCGGCGCCACCTACCAGGGCATGGTCAACCAGGTCCAGGCCGCCTACGAGAACCCCGCCGACGACAGCATCACCGCCACCACCAACGCCGACGTCAAGAAGATCTACGACCAGGTCGTCCAGGCCGGCATCACCGACGGCCTCTCGGCCAAGCTGCAGCAGTGGGGCGACGACTGGACCGCGTCGTTCCAGAAGGACGGCTTCGCCACGATGCTCTGCCCCGGCTGGATGGTCGGCGTCATCGAGGGCAACGCCAAGGGCGTCAAGGGCTGGGACGTCGCCAACACCTTCCCGGGCGGCGGCGGCAACTGGGGCGGCAGCTACCTCGTCGTGCCCAAGCAGAGCGCCCACCCCAAGGAGGCCCAGGAGCTGGCCGACTGGCTGACCGCTCCCGAGCAGCAGATCAAGGCCTTCAAGAAGGTCGGTGCGTTCCCGAGCCAGCAGGCCGCGCTCACCAACCCCGAGCTGCTCTCGTTCACGGTCGCCTCGTTCAACAACGCCCCGACCGGGCAGATCTTCGCCGAGCGGGCCAAGGCCGTCACCGTCTCGCCGTACAAGGGCGCGCACTACTTCGCCATCAACGACGCGATGCAGCAGGCGCTGACCCGCGTCGAGCAGGGCACCTCACCGCAGGACTCCTGGGACAAGTGGGTGGCCGACGTCAAGGCCCTCGGCTGACCCGGCGTCCGACCCGTCGGCCGACCCGCCGACGACACCCGCCACGCTGACCCGTGGGCGGCCCGGTGACCACCGCCGGCACCGGGTCGCCCACCCGACGAGCGGACCTCGCATGAGCATCCAGTCCCCCGCACGCACGACGCGCCCCACGGCAAGCCCCGACGCCGGGCACGCGCAGCGCTCCCCGGTGCCGACCCGGCCCGGGTGGCGGCGCCGCCTGACCCGCATCGACGAGACGGCCTCGCCGTACGCGTACATCAGCCCGTTCTTCATCCTCTTCGGGGTCGTCGGCCTCTTCCCGCTGCTCTACACCGCCTACGTCTCGCTCCACCAGTGGAGCCTCATCGGCGGCCAGGGCGACTTCGTCGGGCTCAAGAACTACGCCGACGTGCTGGCCCAGCCCTACTTCTGGAACGCGCTGAAGAACACCGTCAGCATCTTCCTGCTCTCGAGCGTCCCGCAGATCATCGCGGCCCTGCTCATCGCCGCGGCCCTCGACAGCGGCCTGCGGGCCCGGACGTTCTGGCGCATGGGCGTGCTGCTGCCGTACGTCGTGGCGCCCGTCGCCGTCGCCCTGATCTTCAGCGACCTGTTCGGTGACAAGTTCGGCCTCGTCAACCACCTGCTCGGCCTCGTCGGCATCGACCCGGTGCAGTGGCACAAGGAGGTGCTGCCGAGCCACCTGGCCATCGCGACGATGGTCAACTTCCGCTGGACCGGCTACAACGCCCTGATCTTCCTCGCCGCGATGCAGGCCATTCCGCGCGACTACTACGAGGCGGCGCTGATCGACGGCGCCGGACGCGTCCGGACCTTCTTCTCGATCACGATCCCGCAGCTGCGCGCGACGATCATCTTCGTCGTCATCACCTCGACGATCGGCGGCCTGCAGATCTTCGACGAGCCGCGGATGTACGACCAGTACGGCCTCGGCGGCGCCGACCGGCAGTGGCAGACCCTGACGCTCTACCTCTACCAGCTCGGCTGGACGCAGAAGAACTTCGGCCGGGCGGCCGCCGTCGCGTGGATGCTCTTCCTCGTCGTCGTCCTCTTCGCGCTGCTCAACTTCCTCGTCACCCGCCGGATCGCCTCGAAGGGGCAGCGATGAGCGCAACCACCCACACAGCGACGAACGCGTCGACGAACACCGCGTCGAACACGTCGAGGGACCCCCAGGGCCGCCCCCGGGCCGCCGGACGCGGTACGCGCCTCGTGCGGCGCACCCGGGCCGGCCGCACCGCCTACGTCTTCCTCGTCGTCGTGCTGCTCGGGTCGGCGTTCCCGCTCTGGTGGTCCTTCGTCATCGGCAGCAAGGACTCCGCGGTCATCGTTCAGGACCCGTACTCGCTCGTGCCCGGCGGGCACTTCCTGCAGAACGCGAGCACCGTCGTCACGACGATCCCGTTCTGGAAGGCCCTCGGCAACAGCGTCCTCGTCAGCACGACGGTCGCCGCCCTCGTCGTGCTCTTCTCGGCGATGGCCGGCTTCGCCTTCGCCAAGCTGCGGTTCCGCGGCCGCAACGGGCTGCTCGTCTTCGTCATCGCCACGATGGCCGTCCCGACGCAGCTCGGGATCGTGCCGCTCTTCATCGTCATGAGCAGGCTCGGCTGGATCGGGAGCCTGTGGGCCGTCATCCTGCCGAGCGCGGTCAGCGCCTTCGGTGTCTTCTGGATGACGCAGTACCTCGCGGAGGCACTGCCCGACGAGCTCATCGAGGCCGCCCGCGTCGACGGCGCCTCGACGCTGCGGACCTTCTGGTCGGTCGCCCTGCCCGCCGCGCGGCCGGGCGCCGCGATGCTCGGCCTGTTCACCTTCATCGCCACGTGGACCAACTTCTTCTGGCCGTTCATCATCCTCGACCCGGGCAACCCGACGCTGCCGGTCGCCCTCCAGCAGCTGCAGGCCGCCTACTTCGTCGACTACTCGCTCGTCCTGGCCGGCGTCGTGCTCATGGCCCTCCCCCTCATCGTCCTGTTCGTCTTCGCCGGCAAGCAGCTCGTGTCCGGCATCATGCAAGGAGCAGTCAAGGGATGAACGTCCCCACCACCACGACCACGGCCACCAGCACGCCCGTCACCGCATCCGGGGCGGTCACGCACCGAACCGCTGCCGCCGATCTCACGGTGCCCCAAGGGCGCCCGGTCCCGGCCGGCTTCGTCATCGGCGCCGCCACCGCCGCCTACCAGATCGAGGGCGCCCGGCACGAGGACGGGCGGCGCGACTCGGTCTGGGACACCTTCTCGCACACGCCCGGCGCGGTCGTCGGCGGCGACACCGGCGACGTCGCGTGCGACCATTTCCACCGCTTCGCCGAGGACGTCGCCCTGATGCGGCGGCTCGGGCTGCAGTCCTACCGGTTCTCCACGTCGTGGTCGCGGGTCGTGCCCGACGGGCGCACCGTCAACCGCGCGGGTCTCGACTTCTACGAGCGGCTCGTCGACGAGCTGCTCGGTGCCGGCATCGCGCCGTGGCTGACGCTCTACCACTGGGACCTCCCCCAGGCCCTCGAGGACCGGGGCGGGTGGACCGTCCGCGACACCACCGACCGTTTCGTCGAGTACGCCGCCGCCGTGCACGACCGCCTCGGTGACCGCGTCCGCACGTGGACGACGCTCAACGAACCGTGGTGCTCGGCCTTCCTCGGGTACACCGCCGGCATGCACGCGCCGGGCCGCACGTCGGTGGCCGACGGCCTGGCCGCCGCCCACCACCTGCTCCTCGGGCACGGACGCGTCGTGCAGGAGCTGCGCAGCCGCGACGCGTCGGTCGAGCTCGGCCTGACCCTCAACTTCACCGTCGCCGACCCGCTCGACCCGGCCGACCCCCGCGACGTCGACGCCGCCCGACGCGTCGACGCCCAGATGAACCGCATCTTCCTCGACCCCGTGTTCCGCGGCGCCTACCCGGCCGACCTGCTCGAGGACGTCCGCGGGCTGGGACTCGAGGACCACGTGATGGACGGCGACCTCGAGGTGATCTCCACCCCGATCGACGTGCTCGGCGTCAACTACTACAACGGCGAGGCCATCGCGCACTGGCGGCCGGAGGTCGCCCTCGACGACAACGTCAACGGCGGCCGCCGGACGCGCTCGCCCTTCCCCGCCGCGGACACCTCCTTCCGCCACCCGCGTGGCCTGCCCGTCACCGCCATGGACTGGGAGATCCAGCCCGAGGGCCTGACCCGCCTGCTACACCGGCTCCACGACGAGTACACCGGCCCGGCCGGCGTCCCGCTGCACGTCACCGAGAACGGGGCCGCCTTCGACGACGTCCCCGACGCGGACGGCTTCGTCGAGGACGCCGACCGTGTGGCGTACGTGCGCGCCCACCTCGGCGCGGTGCTCGACGCCGCCGACGCCGGCGTGCCGGTCCGCGGCTACTTCTACTGGTCGCTGCTCGACAACTTCGAGTGGGCCTGGGGCTACGCCAAGCGCTTCGGTATCGTCCGAGTCGACTACGACACGCAGGTGCGGACCCCGAAGGCGAGTGCCCTCGACCTCGCCCGGATCATCGCGACCCGGGTGCTGCCGACCGGCCGCCCGTCCACCGATGTCCCGGGCACCACCGGCACCACCGGCACCACCGACGCAGCGGCCGGCACCGACGGCGTCCGGACCGACGAACGAGCAGGAGACACCGACGCATGACCCAGGGCACGCCGGGCACGCCGGCCACGCCGACCACCGACGCGGACGCCGCATCCGGGCGCCCGACGCTCGAGGCGGTCGCGCGCGTGGCCGGCGTGTCCCGCGCGACCGTCTCACGCGTCATCAACGGGTCGCCGCGGGTCAGCCCGGACGTCCTCGCCGTCGTCGAGCGGGCCATCGCCGAGCTGAACTACGTGCCGAACCGGGCGGCCCGCTCGCTCGTGGCCCGGGCGACGATGTCGATCGCGCTCGTCGTGCCCGAGGACGCGCATCGCTTCTTCGGCGACCCGTACTTCGCCGACGTCGTCCAGGGCATCAGCGACCGCCTCGACGACAGCGACTACGTCCTCAACCTCCAGCTGACGCATCCGAGCTCGCCGTCGGAGAAGACGCGTCGGTACCTGCTCGGCGGCAACGTCGACGGCGCGCTCGTCGTGTCGCACCACTCGGGCGACCACTTCCTCGCCTCGCTCGGCCGCTCGCTGCCGGTCGTCTTCGGTGGCCGTCCGATCGGCGAGATCGCCAACCCCGGCGACTACTACATCGACGTCGACAACCGAGCAGGGGCGCGGCACGGCGTCGAGCACCTCATCGCGGGCGGGCACCGCGCCATCGCGACGATCACCGGCCCGGCCGACATGCCCGCCTCCGTCGACCGCGAGCTCGGCTGGCGCGACGCCCTCGCGGCCGCGGGGCTCACCGACCACCGGATCGCGCGGGGCGACTTCACCGAGGCGGGCGGCATCCGCGCGGCTCTGGCCCTCGTCGACGAACACCCGGACCTCGACGCGATCTTCGTCGCGAGCGACCTCATGGCCAGCGGCGTCCTGCTCGCCCTCGAGGAGCGCGGCCTTTCGGTGCCGCGCGATGTCGCCGTCGTGGGCTTCGACGACAGCCCGTACGCGACGCGCGGCAGGGTCGGCCTGACGACGGTGGCCCAGCCAGCGCAGGAGATGGGCGTCGTCATGGCCGACACCCTGCTGCGCCTGCTCTCGGGCGAGGAGGTCGAGCGCGTCCGCGTGCTCGGCACCCGCCTCGTCGTGCGCGACTCCGCCTGACGCGCTCGACAGCGGTTGCCGGCACACGGACGGAACGCACTCCCCGTGCCGGCCGGTGGAGGGCGGGACCCTCGAGTGTCCGGTCGGAGACAGCCACCCGGCGAAGCGGACCCGCCAGAAAGGCGCCGGACTCGAGCGCCGAACACGATGTCGCCCGGGTTCGGGACGTGCTCGACGAGGTACCGCTCGTCATGGTCCGGGAAGCTCAGCTCCTCGCCGGGCACCAGGTCACGGCCCGCGACGACCATGCCGTAGAGATGGTTCAGGAAGCCTGCGGCGCTCCCCTGGTCCTCGTTGCGCAGGTCTGGAGGGCCAACTGTGCTCCGGAGCCGTTCCACGTGCCTCGGCGTCGGAGGTCGCTGTGGATACGGACGCGCGGGCTCAGGGAGATGTGGACGGGCGGGTCGACGTGCCGGTCGAGGGGCTGGAGCGCTGTGAGCCGGCGATGGAGTGCGTCCACGTGCCCACTCGACGGGGAGGAGCGACGGGAGGCGCGACGACGGGGGACAGCGGGGGACGGCGTGGGACAGTGGGCTACGGCGGGGGACGGCGAAGGGGCCGGAACCCGCGTGGTGCGGGTCCCGGCCCCTCCGGCCGAGCAGCTGCCTGGGTCAGGCGGAGACGACGTCGAACTTCAGCGTCGCGAGGACCTCCGGGTGCAGGCGGACGGTGGCCTCGTAGGAGCCCGTCGTCTTGATGGCCTGCTTGACCTCGATCTTGCGCTTGTCGACCTCGGGACCACCGGCGGCCTTGACCGCGTCGGCGATGTCACCGTTGCTGACGGCGCCGAAGAGGCGACCCGACTGACCGGCGCGGGCCTCGACCTTGACGGCCGTGGCCTCGAGCTGGCCCTTGATGCCCTTGGCGGTGTCGAGGTCCTTGATCGAGCGGACCTCGCGGCCCTTCGTCAGGGCGTCGACCTGCTTCTGCCCGC
>JAEWFB010000242.1 GCA_023389095.1 Actinomycetes bacterium | reverse complement strand
CTTCGAGGCCCTCGACCCGCGGTCGCCGCGCCGCCGCGCCCGCCGGCACGTGCGGGCCCGTTCGGGCGCCGTCGACGGGCCGGCGACCCTGCGCGAGCAGCTGCGCCGGATGGGTGAGCCGGGCCGGATCCGACACCGGCGCCGGGGAGTCCGGGCCCGGCGGATCGTCCTGCTCGTCGACGTCTCGGGGTCGATGAGCGCGTACGCCGACAGCCTGCTGCGCCTGGCCCACGCCTACGTCAGGCGGTGCGACCACGTGGAGGTCTTCACCATGGGCACGCGCCTCACCCACGTGACGCGGGCGCTGCGTGAACGGGACCCCGACCGGGCCCTCGCTGCCGCGGGACACGTCGTGCCCGACTGGTCGGGCGGCACCCGGCTCGGTGACTCGATCGGTGCCTTCCTCGACCGGTGGGGCCGGCGGGGCATGGCCCGCGGTGCGGTCGTCGTCGTCTTCTCCGACGGGTGGGAGCGCGACGGGCCCGAGGTGCTCGGCGAGCAGATGCGCCGCCTCGCATCACTGGCCCACCGCGTCGTGTGGTCCAACCCGCACCGCGGCAAGGTCGGCTACGAGCCGGTGCAGCAGGGAATCGTCGCAGCGCTGCCGTACGTTGACGACTTCGTGGCGGGTCACTCGCTCGCCGCGTTCGAGGAGCTGATCGAGGTGGTGGCCCGTGCGTGAGGTGCTCTCGGACCTGATGCGGTGGTGGTCGGCCGGCGAGACCGTCGGGGTCGGCACCGTCGTCGGCACGTGGCGCTCCGCGCCCCGCCAGGCCGGCGCGTCGATGCTCGTCGGGCCCGGTGGCGAGGCCGTCGGGTCGGTGTCGGGCGGCTGCGTCGAGGGCGCGGTGTACGAGCTGGGCCAGGAGGTCGTCGCCACCGGCGCGCCGGTGCTCCAGCGCTACGGTGTCAGCGACGACGACGCGTTCGCCGTGGGCCTGACGTGCGGCGGCATCCTCGACGTGTTCGTCGAGAAGGTCTCGCGCGACACCTTCCCCGAGCTGGGCGAGGTCGCGGCGGACATCGACGCCGGTCGCCCGGTCGCCGTTGCCACCGTCATCGACCACCCGGACCCGTCGTGGGTCGGGCGACGGCTCGTCGTCCACCCCGAGGAGGACACCGGTGACCCCGACGCGGACCCCGAGCCGCACGCGTCGACGCTCGGCAGCGCGCGCGCCGACGACGCCGTGCGCGACGACGCGCGCGGCATGCTCGCCCAGGGCAGCACCGGCACGCTGACCTACGGTCCCGACGGGGAGCGTCGGGGCGAGGGCCTGCGGGTCTTCGTCGCCGCGCACGCGCCCAAGCCGCGGATGCTCGTCTTCGGCGCCATCGACTTCGCGGCGGCGGTGGCCCGGGTGGGCGGTTTCCTCGGCTACCACGTCACCGTCTGCGACGCGCGTCCCGTGTTCGCGACGGCTTCGCGCTTCCCCGGCGCCGACGAGGTCGTCGTCACGTGGCCGCACGACTACCTCACGGCGGAGGTCGCGGCCGGACGCGTCGACTCCCGCACCGTCATCGCGGTGCTGACCCACGACCCGAAGTTCGACGTGCCGCTGCTCGAGGTGGCGCTGCGCCTGCCCGAGGTCGCCTACATCGGCGCGATGGGCTCGCGCCGCACCCACGAGGACCGCCTGGCGCGGCTGCGCGAGGCCGGCCTCACCGAGGACGAGCTGGCCCGGATGAGCTCACCCATCGGTCTCGACCTCGGCGCGCGGACGCCCGAGGAGACCGCCGTGTCGATCGCCGCCGAGATCATCGCGCTGCGCTGGGGCGGCGGGGGCGAGCGCCTCGGCGGCCTGTCCGGCCCGATCCACCACCACCATCCCGCCCACGACACCGAGCCCGACACCCTGGCCCCGACACCCTGACCCCGACCCCTTGACCCCGACCCCCTGACCCCGACCCCCTGACCACAATCGAAAGAACACTCCGTCGTGACCGCGAGACCGTGGGTGGTCAGGTTCTTGGGGGACGGAGTGTTCTTTCGATTGAGAGGGAGTGTTCTTTCGATCGGGAGGGTGGGTGATCAGGAGGGGCGGGGGCGCCAGCGCTTCCACAGGGCGGTGGCCTGCGCGCGCACCTTGCCGTCGAAGCGCAGCTCCACCTCGACCGTCATCTGCGGCTCGGACGCCTCGACGACCGTCGCGAACAGCTCGACCTCGTCGTGCAGCGGCGCCGGGCGCAGGTAGCGCACGTCGAGCCCGGCCGTGACGTAGGACAGGTCGGCGCCCGGCAGCGGCGGCCACCCGCCGCGCTCGGCCTCGAGCATGACGGCGGCCGCGCTGTGGCAGTCGAGGACGGTGCCGATGATGCCGCCGTTGAGGTAGCCGAGGCCGTTGTCGTGCTCCGGCCACGGGGTGAACGACGCGGTGACGCCGTCGGTGGCCGCGCTGCCGAGGGGGTAGCTCTGCAGCCGGAGGCCGCGCTCGTTGGCCTGGCCGCAGCCGAAGCACGGGAGGTCGGGGTAGAGCCGCTGCTGGATGCTGAGGGCGCCGAGGGCGCTGAGGTCGCTGACGTCGCTGTCGGGCACGGCGCCAACCTACCGGGCGACGTGCGTCACGACATTGGTCCAACCTCTTGATGAGTGGACCAGTGATCGGGCAGGCTGGCCCGCATGAGTCAGCGTGGATTCACCCCCGTCGCCCGTCGGTCGGTGTCCGACGAGGTCTTCGCCGAGCTGCGCGACGCCGTCCTGACGCGGCGCTTCGTCCCCGGCGACTCCCTCCCGCCCGAGCGCGAGCTCGCCGCGTCGTTCGCGGTCAACCGGCACGCCGTGCGCGAGGCGCTCCAGCGCCTCCAGGCCGCCGGCTTCGTCCGTGTCGTCCACGGCGGTGGCACCCGCGTCCTCGACGTGCGCAGCAGCGCCGGCCTCGACCTGCTCGCCCACCTGGCGAGGTCGGCCGACGCGCTCGACCCCGCGGTCCTGCGCGACGGCCTCGAGATGCGTCGGTGCATCGGCGTCGACGCCGCCCGGCTCGCCGCCGGGCGGGCCACCCCGGAGGCGCGCGAGCGCGTCGTCGCCGCGGCCGCCGCCTACGACGACACGACCCACCCCGACGCCGACCGCGACTTCTGGCTCGCGGTCGTCGAGGCGTCGGGCAACCTCGCGTTCCGCCTCGCGCTCAACTCCCTGCTCCACGCCATCGACGCGCGTCCCGAGGCGATGGAGGCGCTGCTCGCCGCCGACCGCGCCGACCTGCTCCCGCACGGGCCGCTCGCCGCGGCCGTCGCGGGCGGCGAGGCCGACGAGGCCGCCCGGTTGGCCGACGCCATCCTGTGCCAGGCACT
>JAEWFB010000151.1 GCA_023389095.1 Actinomycetes bacterium | reverse complement strand
GAGCCACTGGGGCCGGTCGGCGCGCTCGTGGCCGACTGGGTCGCGGTGGGGCGGTCGTGGGTCGTCGTCATGGGTGGCGGCCTCTCGTCCGGGCGGCCCGGGACGCCCCGGTCGGGCGGTCGTCCGGTCGCGTTCACGGGTGTCGGGTGCGGTTCGGTGCCGGTGGCTGTCCGGATGGGACCCGCCTCAAGGAGATACCCCGACGGCGGCTTCCCGGCGCGCGTCGCCGGCGGCGACGAGCCCGTCGGGACCGAGCAGGGCCGCGCCGACACCGCCGAAGTACATGTGCAGTCCGGGGTAGGCGTGGGACGCCAGCCCCGACTCACGGGCCGCGGCGGCGATGGCCGCGGACGGCTCGTACTCGACGCGTGGGGTGCCGTCGTCGGTGAAGCGGACGTGCAGGCGCGGCTCGTCGATGGCGGACTGGAGCGGCTCGTGGTGCAGCAATGCCTGGCCGAGCACCTGCATCAGGGCCGTGGTGATCCGGTCCGCGCCGGGGGAGCCCGCGGCGAGGGCGCCCCCCGTCGTCCCGCGGGCCGTCGTCGGCGCCATGTTCGAGGCCAGCCTCGTGCCCGGCGCGACGGCGTGCACACCGAGCCGGTTGAGCTCGGGCTCGCCGAGCGCGTTGTTGAGCAGGATGCCGGTCCCGGGCACGACCATCCCGGCCCCGTACCCGGCGGACATCGTGACGGCGCAGGCGTTCCCGAGCTCGTCGACGGCCGAGACGTGTGCGGTGGAGGCGGACGTGGGCAGGCCCGGCAGCCCGTGGCGTTCGACGGCCGCGAGCAGCGCGTGGCCGGCCGCGTCGAGGTCGGGCGAGTGGTCGTGGACGCTGACGCGGTAGGCGAGCACCCGACGCTGGATCTCGATGACCTCGCGCCAGGTCCACGCCTCGTGGCGCGCGAGCTCGCCGAGCATGACGGCGAGCATGGGGCCCCCGACCGACGGTGGCGGGTTGAGGGCCACGCTCCAGTCCCCGACGCGTCGCATCGTCGGGCGGCGCGCGACGGGCGCGTAGGCGATGAGGTCGGCCTCGGTGACGAGTCCGCCGTTGGCGGCCATCTCCTCGACGAGGACCCGCCCGACCGCCCCGGTCGTCAACAGCGAGGGACCTTGGGCCGCCAGGAGCTCGAGGATCTCGGCGAGATCGGGGTTCGTCGAGGTCTCGCCCGGCTGGAGCGTCCCGCCGTCGGCGCCGGTGACGAGGGCGTGGGCCTCGGCGTCCGCGCCGAAGAGGGTGTCGCGGACGAGCCCGAGGTAGAGGGCGGCGGAGGCCCCGATGCGGTAGCCGTGCCGGCACGAGTGGACCGAGGGCTCGACGAGCCGGCGCCACGGCACGACGCCCCACCGTTCGCTCGCGAGGGCGAGGGCCGGGACCGCGCCGGAGTTGGCCACCGAGCCGTGCCCGGCGCCGATCGTCACGCCGCCGCCGTAGTCGGTGCGGACGGTGCGGATGCCGCGTCCGAAGGCGGACGCCTCGAGCCCACGTCCGGGCATCTCGACGTTCCCGTCGACGACGACCGGGTCCTCGCCGGCCGGCCACACGTTGACGTACGCGCCGCCCATGAGGCTGACGATGCCGGGCTCGGTGCTCATGGCGGCGAGCGCTGCCGCGAGGGCCGCGTCGACGGCGGTGCCACCCTCGGCGGCGACCTCGAGACCGGCGTGGAGCGCGGCGGGTCCCGTGGCGGCGAGCGCGACCCGGGTCATGACGCCCATTGTGCCGACGATCGGGCCGCCGCGCGGGGTGACGGTGCACCGGGTGCGGCGCCGCCGGGCGGCCGTCAGGCTACGCGTCAGCTGCGCGCGGCGCCCACGAGCTCGGCGGTCGAGAGGCTCGGGTCGGCGCCCGCCGCCTCGCAGAGCGCGTCGAGGGCGGCCGCGACCGCGGGCACCCGCTGGAGGTCGGGCGTCGTGACGGCGAGGATCTGGCGGCGCGAGGCGGGGGAGAGGGGCAGGGTCGCGACCTCGTCGTGCTTGGCCGCGTTGAGGATGAGGTCGGGCACGAGGGCCACGCCGAGGCCGGCGGTGACGAGGCCGAGCTGGGCGACGTAGTCCTCGGTCTCGAAGGCGACGTTGGGCCGGAACCCCGCGTGGTCGGCGAGGGAGAGCAGGTGGCCGCGACAGCGTGGACAGCCGGCGATCCAGTCGTCGTCGGAGAAGTCGGTCAGGGTGGCCGACGCGTCGCCCGCGTGGGCGTGGCCGCCGGGCACGACGAGCCGGACCTCGTCGTCCATGAGGCGCCGCGTCACGAGCAGGGACAGGTCCTCCTCGAGCTCGCCGAGGTCGGCGCCCTCGTAGGCGAAGGCCACCGCGACGTCGCAGTCGCCGTTGCGCAGGGCTGCGAGCGACTCGGGCGGCTCGGCCTCGCTGAAGGTCACGGTGATGTCGGGGTGCTTGGCCTTGAGGATGGCAAGGGTCTTGGGCACGAGCGTCGCCGACGAGCTGGGGAAGGCCTGGAGGCGGACGCGTCCGGCCCGCAGGCCCGCGATGGCGGTGATCTCCTCCTCGGCGGCGTCGAGGGCGGCCAGGACGCCGACCGCGTGACGGGCCAGCACCTGCCCGGCCTCGGTGAGGCGGACTTGGCGGCCGTAGCGCTCGACGAGGACGGTGCCGGTGCGCTGCTCGAGGCGGCGCACCATCTGGGAGATGGCCGGCTGGGTGAAGCCGAGCGCGTTGGCGGCGCTCGTGAAGCTCCCCTCGTCGGCGATGGCCTTCATGACCCGCAGTCCCGCAGCATCGATCATGGGCGTATCATAACCGACGATTATGGAAAGTAGCGATCGACAGCGCGGTGGGCATGGGACGTCGGAGGCGCCCGCGTACGCTGGCCCGGTGCACGCGCCCCAGGACTCGTCCCAGGATTCGGGGCCCCCTCGCGACGGCGGGGTGCTGACGCGTCTGGCCACCTCGCGGCGCCTGCCGCTCGAGGTCAGCGACCTCGGCACGTTCGACGACCTCGTCGACCTCGTCAGCGCCGGCGACGTCGCCGTGCTCAGCGGGGCCGGCCTGTCGACCGACAGCGGCATCCCCGACTACCGCGGCCCCGACGGCACCCGGCGCGTCGAGCCGATGACCTATGGGGAGTTCGCCGGCTCGAGCGGCGCGCGGCGCCGGTACTGGGCGCGCAGCTACATCGGCTGGCAGCGGTTCAACGCCGCGTCGCCGAACGAGGGCCACCGCGTCGTCGCCGAGCTGCAGCATGCCGGCTACGTCGGGCCGGTCATCACCCAGAACGTCGACGGCCTGCACCAGGCCGCGGGCGCGCGTGACGTCGTCGAGCTGCACGGTTCGCTCGACCGCGCCGTGTGCCTGACGTGCGGCGAGGTGACCTCGCGCCTCGGCCTGCACGAGCGGATGACCGAGGCGAACCCGGGCTTCATGGACCGCTTCTCGGCGGCTGCGGCCGCGGTGGGGTCGCAGTGGGGGGAGCAGGTGCGGCCCGACGGCGACATCGTGCTCGCCGACGAGCTGGTCGCCTCCTTCCACGCCCCGCGTTGCCTGGTCTGCGACCACGACACCGTCAAGCCCGACGTCGTCTTCTTCGGCGAGTCGGTGCCCAAGCCGCTGGTGGAGAGGTGCTTCAGCCTCGTCGAGTCGGCGGGGGCGGTGCTCGTGCTGGGCTCGTCGCTCGCGGTGATGAGCGGCTACCGGTTCGTCCGGCGCGCGCACCAGCGCGGGGTGCCCGTCGCCATCGTGACCCGGTCGGCGACCCGGGGCGACGCCGAGGCGACGATCCGGTTGCACGCCCCGCTCGGCGACACGCTGCCGCGTCTGCGGTCTGCCCTGGGTCACTGACCGCGTTCGGGCGCGGTCCCCGGTTTCTGCTGCGTCCGCGCCTGTGGGGCTGTGGACGACCGCAGGCGCCCGGGATGCGGTTGGGGCAGGATCTGTGGGAGCGTTCGATGACGTTTTCGCCCGTTTGCGCCCGGTGGGCAGGGCACAGATTCGCCGAACAGGGGACCAGAGTCGTGCTGAGACACCAGAGGATGACGCGCGCCGCCGCCGGACTGGCGCTGGCCGTGGCCGGCCTCGCCGCCTGCACGGGGGGAGACCCGGCACCGCCGCAGACGAGCGCCCCGGCGCCGTCCACCACGACGAGCGCGACGACGCCGACACCGCCGGCGACGAGCACCACGAGCGCGGGCCCGGCGTTCCCCGCCGGCCTGCCCGACGCCGCCAAGACGAAGGACAAAGCCGGCGCCGAAGCCTTCGTGCTCCACTTTGTTCGGACTGTGAATCGGGCTTGGACCAAGCCAAATCCGGACGCGATCGCAGTCCTCTGCCTGCCTGCGTCGCAATCGTGTGGCGCGCTCGTCCAGACCGCCGCTGAACTTCAGGCCAAGAATCGCCATTACGCTTCCGATCCCGTGCGTCTCGGCAAGACCATCGGACTGACGCCAGTAGACGGTGAAATGCGCGTCCAGCTCGAATCCGGCCAGACCGGCGCGAATATCGTCGACGCGAGTGGAGCAGTGGTTGAATCAGAGAATGCTTCGACCAGCACCAGAATGTTCTACATGCGATGGGGAGTTGCCGGTTGGGCAATTTCCGCAATCAAGGCAGTGGAATGAGAGGGCGTCGTGATACCTCACTCTTGCTCGGCGCGGTGCTGGTCGTCCTAGGTGCAACCCCGGCCTTCGGAGGCTGGGATGGTGAGACGGCTGTAGACGGTACGACGGTGAAGCTTACGCAGCGACAACTGCTCAACATGAGCCAGGAGTACCAGACGCTTCTGGCGGCGAAGGGCTCTCATTGGAAATACAGGTCGGCAATAGCCAGCTGCGATTTGGGCGGCCGGGATGCAAGTGCCGCGTGCTTTGCGAATGCCGTGGCTGCTTGCGCAAGCAACACGCCAACTGAGGGCAGAGGCCCCCTGGTGGACGTATTCCGCACGTGGGTCGACAAGAGCGGAAAGCCGTTAGAAGCTGCAGAGTGGCCGAAGGGTGGCCCCACGCCGTCGACGGGTTCGTGGGCACTTGTTGGATCGACCTGCTTGCCCAATATGGTGCCGGGTTCCAAGCCTGTGCCGACGCTCGAGATGATCGCCAGCGCGTTCCACCGAACCGATTGGGCGAAGGGTGCGATCTCGACGCAGCCGAAGGGGAACACGACGCTTGTCAACCTCAAGACCTTCTACAAGGTCGACTGGGCCAGCCAGGGTTTCGAGCCCGGCGAGATCGACCTCGTCGACCCGGCCACGATGTTCGGCTACCGCGTCGAGATCCGGCCCAAGCTCGTCAGCTACGTGTACCGCTTCGGCGACGGCACGAGCGCGGGCCCGACCACCTCCCCTGGCGGCGTCTACCCGAGCGGCGACATCGTCCACACGTACCGCAAGCCGGGCACCTACACCTCGCGCGTCGACGTCACCTTCGGCGCCGACTTCCGCATCAACGGGGGTGCCTGGATCGCGATCCCCGACACCGTGACCGTCCCGCAGCCCAGGACGCCTATCACGGTCAAGGAGGCGCGCGGCGTCCTCGTCCGCAACTGATCGGTCTCCACCTCGTCAGTCGGCGACGGCGTCGACCTTGCGGGCCTCTACGTCCGCCGCCGCGTGCAGGTTCCACAGCTCCTTGGTCTGGACGATCCAGTAGGCGCAGAAGAGCACGATGATGATGACCTCGCCGATGAGGATCACGTGGTCGAACCCGTGCAGGGTCAGGTGAGCCACGACCGTGACGGTGAGCAGCACCCCGAGCGTGCCGGCGATGGCGAGGTACCAGCGCTTGTAGGTGCGCGCCTCGTCGGTCGAGGCGTGCCGCTCCTCCACCCGGAACGCGCTCAGGACCATGACGGCGATGACGCCGGCCACCATCGTGGCGGCGGCAAGGCCGTGACTCAGGGCGATGAAGCGGTCGGGCAGGGCCAGGAAGAGCACGAGCTCGAAGAGGATCACGGCGCTGCACGCGACGGTGATGAGCATCGTGCGCACGGGCGGCCGACCGGCGGGGTCCAGCAGCTCGTCGCGGCGCAGCCACACGGTCACGACGAGGGCGAGGAACCCAACGACGATGAGCGACCACACGTTGTTGTTCACGGCGTCCGAGATCGCCGTCGTCGACAGGGCGAACGGGTTGCTGGACCCGACCGCGCTGCACCGCTCGTCGGGCACGGTCGGCACCATCGCCACGACGAACGCCATGAACCCGGAGAAGTTGAGCAGCACGTCCTCAGCCGGCGAGTGCCCCTTGTAGACGACGAGCGCGGCGCCGATTGCGCAGAGGCTGCCGACGAAGACCGTCCGGGCCGGCGTGAAGTAGTAGGCACTGATCGAGCCGAGCCAGCACGTCCCGTTCGTGCCCCACCACCACTGGAGCACGACGGACAGGAGCAGCATGAGCAGCAGTGCCACCATGCCGCCACGCAGGTAGCGGTAGGTGAAGACGACGTCGCGGTTCGGACGATCTGGCATGGCGTCCTCCTGGGGCGAGTGTGTCTCTCAGAGTGGCGAACCCGGCGTCCGAATACGACGGGAAACGCCGCGACGCGCCGCGGAACGGTCCGTGGCGCGTCGGGAGTGGGACATCGGGCCGTCAGACGCGGCGCAGCACCGCCGTGACCTTGCCGAGGATCGTCGCGTCGTCGCCGTCGATCGGGTCGTAGGCGTCGTTGTGCGGCAGCAGCCACACGTGCCCGTCCTTGCGCTTGAAGGTCTTGACCGTGGCCTCGTTGTCGAGCATCGCCGCGACGATGTCGCCGTTCTCGGCGTTCGGCTGCTGGCGCACGACGACCCAGTCGCCGTCGCAGATCGCGGCGTCGACCATCGAGTCGCCCTGGACCTTGAGCAGGAACAGCTGGCCCTCACCGACGACCTGCCGGGGGAGCGGGAAGACGTCCTCGACGACCTCCTCGGCGGTGATCGGGACACCCGCGGCGATCTTGCCGAGGACGGGTACGTACGACGCCTCCGGACGCGTGTCGCCGGCATCGGTCTCGACGTCGTGGCGCTCGGCGCCGGCAGAGCGGCCGCGACGCGTCGGCTCGTCGGCACCGTCGGGGGAGACGACCTCGAGGGCGCGCGGGCGGTTGGGGTCGCGCCGCAGGTAGCCCTTGCGCTCGAGTGCCGCGAGCTGGTGGCTGACGCTGGAGGGGCTCGCGAGCCCCACGGCCTCGCCGATCTCGCGCATGCTCGGCGGGTAGCCACGCCGGTCGACGGAGTTGCGGATCACCTCGAGCACGCGTCGCTGCCGCATCGTCAGGCCGTCGCCCTTGTCGCGGTCGGGAAGCTCGGTCACGCCCATGGTGTCCCCTTCGTCGCCGGCCCAGAGCCCGTGATCCGGGCCGCTGCGGACCCAGTGTCAGTGGTGACTGGTGTGGTTGGTGGTGTGAGGAAAGCGTACGGGGTTCGAACACAGTTGCCAAACACGTGTTCGATGCGTGTCTCGACTTCCTCGAACATACGTGCTACAAATCGTACAGACGTTCGATCGAACACATGTTCGCAAGGCAGCAGGAAGGGGAGGTCAGCATGAGCGTTGTCGCACTCGAGGCCGTTCGTCAGCAGCGTGAGCTGGAGTCGGGGGACTCCGTTCCGCGTCCACGGCCGCAGCTCGTTCTCGTTCCCACCGGCCGGGACGCCGTCCGTGCCGCCCGGGCCGACCAGCCGCCGCTGCGCCTGACCCGGTTCGGACGCCTGGTCGTGACCCTCCTGGTCAGCTCGGTGCTCGTCGCGCTGGGCGTCGGCTTCGCCGGCCAGTTCGCCTCGGCCACCGACGCGCCGCGCTCCATCACCGTCCAGTCGGGCCAGACGCAGTCGGGTATCGCCGCCCGCGAGCTGCCCGACCTGCCGGTGTCCGACGGAGTCGTCGAGCTCCAGCTGGCCAACTCCCTGTCGACGTCGATGATCCACGCCGGCCAGCGCCTCGTCATCCCGGCTCGCTGACACACGCTTCCGCGCGCCCCCACGTCGCGCGGATTCCCGACAGCCGCGTTGGCTCCACCTTCAGCGGCTGGCGTGCCCGGCGCTTCGACCCCGCCGGTCCGCCCCGGACGCCGCACCCGGCTTGGGTGCGGCGTCCTGCTGTTCCCCGCGTCGTGCGGGGTGCCTGTGGACGACGACGGCTCGGCAGTCGGCCGATCACGCCACCTGTGGACAGCGGCCGGCGCGGCCCGAAAGCCCTTCCTACAGTGGAGGTCTCGGGAAGGAGAGGGCATGCGCTACGAGGTGGACCCCGATGCCGTCAGCGACGCTGCGGCCGGGATGGAGGCGGCACTCGCGCGGCTCGCGTCGATCCGGGCTGACCTCGCCGTGGCCGCGGTCCCGTCGGGGCTACCCGGCGGGGAGTCCGCGGCGTCGACGCCACAGCTCGTCACCGCGTGGCGCGACCGGATCCGCGACGCACGGCTCGAGCTGCTCGGTCTCGGGTCGGCCCTCGAGGCGGCTTCCGGCCTGTACACCGAGGTCGAACGGACCGCCGCGGCAGGCTTCGACGGCGCGACCGCGGACGGTGCCCCGTGACGACGCCCGGCGTCGGCCGGCTCCGGTCCAGCCGGCCAGAGGTCCTCATGGCAGCGGCGCACCGCCTCGACCGCTGCCGGCTCGACGTGGAGGCAGTCGTCAACCGGCTCCTGCGCGGGCGAGCCCGTGGCTGGTCCGGTCCCGCGTCGGTCGCCGCCGCCGTGCGCGCGGCGGCGTTGGTCGCCGGCCTGGGTCGCCTCGGGGCGTGCCTTGCGGCGTCGTCGAGCTCCTTGGGCCAGGCGGCGAGTCGACTGCGCGCCGCGCAGGACCTGCTGGCCCGCGCGGACGAGCACGCCGCAGCGGCCGGAGCATGGGTCGACCACGAGGGCACCCTCTTCCTCCAGGTCCGCGCGTCCGGGCTCGACCCGGTGCTCGAGGCCCATCAGGCCCGCCGCGACGTCCTGCTCCGCGACGAGGTGCACACCTACCTACGGCAGGCCGTCCGGCTCGCGGCCGACGTCGACGTCCGGCTGGCTGGTGACCTGCTCGCGGCTGCGCGCGGTGGGCCGGCGGCCGCGTCGGTGCTCGCGGCCGGGGGAGTCGCGCCCGTGCCCGCTCCTCCTGTCGTGGGCCACGACGCGGGTGGCGCCTACGCGTCCGCGGCCTGGTGGCGGTGTCTCTCCGACGCAGAGCGGCGGTCCGTGATCCGTGACCACCCACAGTGGGTCGGGCCGCGCGACGGGATCCCGGCCGCCGCGCGCCACGAGGCCAACCTCGCCCTCCTGTCCGAGGCCGAGCGCGCGGCAGCGGCGGCTCTTCGGGCCGAGCAGGCTCGACCGGTGGGGGTGCTCGGGGTCGACCTGGTGGCCATGGGCTCCCGCGCGCGCCGACGCGTCGAGGACCTGCGTGCGGTGCGCGCCGTGCTGGCGCGCCGGGACGGCGTCGTGCGGCAGCTCCTGCTCGTGGATGCCAGGGGCCGCACCGCCAAGGTCGTCATCGCCCAGGGCGACGTCGAGACGGCGGAGCACGTGGTGACGTACGTCGGGGGCCTGTCGACCAAGCCGCGCGACGACCTCGCGCGCTACGACGACCTGTTCACGCCGCTGCGCAGGCAGGCGCTCCGTGAGGGCGGTGGCGCCGACACCGCGATCGTGACGTGGATGGGATACGAGGCCCCGCAGGCCGACGAGATCGTCACGACCATCGACCGCAGCGTCCTCAACCCGACCATCGCGCGCGACAACGCCGACGAGCTCGCGGCCTTCGTCACCGGCCTGGGCGCGGCGCGTGACCGGCCCGTGCACCAGACCGTGTGGGCCCACTCCTATGGCTCCGTGCTGGCGGGCAACGCTCTGCTGCACGACAGCCCGATCGATGACGTCGCGGTGTTCGGGTCGCCCGGCGTGCCCTTCGACCGGATCGAGCGCGCCGGTCTCAAGGCCGGGTCGTTCAACGTCCTCGCGGCCGGGCACGACCTCGTCGCCCACCCCGGCTGGCCGGCTCTCGGCCGCAACCCGGACACCGTCGGTGGGGCCACCTCGCTGTCGACGACCGTGCTCAAGGACCCGACCGCGGGGTGCAACCTGTGGCGTGGCATCGGAGCCGGCCCCGACGACCCGTCACGGACGTCGAGGGGCCACGGCGAGTACCTGCGCGCCGGCACCGTGACCACCGACAACCTCGTGGCGGTCGCCGTCGGGCGCCGCGACCTGACCGTCGCCCAGACGCCGGCCGAGCGGTCGTGCATCACGATGCCGACGCTGCCACCACCGCCCGCGGCCGTGGCGGTGTCGCTGGCCGCGTCGGCGGTGGCGTCCGCGGCTGCTCGCTGAGCCGGTCCGTTCGATCGGGTCAGGCGTCCTCGGTAGCGTCCTCGCCGGCGGTGGTGGGGAGCTCGAACCAGAAGCGTGACCCGCCCTCGGGCGCCGGGTCGATGCCGATCGAGCCACCGTGCACCTCGACGATGCGTTTGCACGTGGCCAGCCCGATGCCGCTGCCGTCGGCGTCGTCCGCCACGCGCTTGAAGAGCTGGAAGATCGTCTGGCGATCCGCCTCGGGGATGCCGACCCCGTTGTCCTGCACGGTGATCCGCCACACGCCATCGCGCTCACAGGCGGTGACGGAGACCACCGGGGCGGTGTCGGGGCGGGTGTACTTCAGGGCGTTCGACACGAGGTTGAGCAGCACCGAGTACAGCTGCGCGCCGTCGGCCCAGAGGGTCGGCAGCCGGTCGGCGGTGACGGTCGCGTGGGTGGTCTCGATGCGGGGGCCGAGGTCGGTGAGGACGTCGGCGAACACCGTGTCGAGGTCGGTCTCGGTGCGCTCGAGCCGGGCGCCGACCCGCGCGTGCGTCAGGATCTCCTCGATGAGCCCCGCCATCCGCGTCGAGGCCCGGAACGTCGTGCCGACCAGCCGCGCCGCCAGCGGGTCCTCGGCGACGGACTCGCGCTGACCCAGCATCTCCGCACTCGCCATGATGGCCGACAACGGGCTGCGCAGGTCGTGGCTCACCTGTCCTGCGAAGACCGACAGGAGGTCGTTGGAGCGCCGCAGCTCGTCACGCGCCGCGGTGAGGTCGGTCAGCGACTCCTCGAGCTGACGGCTGCGCAGCCGCAGCTCGAGCACGTCGACGATCCGGTCGGCGAGAACGGTGAGCGCGTGCTCCTGCTCGGGGGTCAGCGTGCGAGGCTCGTCGTCGAAGACGCAGAGCCGGCCGATGATGACGCCCCCGGGTGTCGTGAGGGGGGCGGAGGCGTAGAAGCGGACGTCGCCGAGCGACCCGGTGACGAACGGGTTGTCGCGGAAGCGCTCGTCCATCGCCGCGTTGTGCACGACCACCGGTTCGGGCCGCTCGAGGACGACGGCGCACATCGAGTCCTCGCGCATGCAGATCGAGGCCTCGAAGCCGAACGTCGCGACCTGGTGCTGCCGGGACGAGGTGATGAGGTTGATCGCGGCGTTGGGCACGGCACAGATCTGCGCCGCCATGTCGACCAGCGCCTGCAGGTCGCGGCTCGGCGTGCTGTCGAGCACCCCGTACCTGCCGAGAACGAGGTCACGCAGCTGCGCCGGCGCGTCGAGTGTCCGGTTTGTCACGTACCGATCTTCTGACACGGGAGGGCCACTGCGCATCTCGGCGTGCGGTGTGTCGCCGGCCCGCGCGGTCGAAACGGGGTGGCAGGAGTTATACAAGAACGCTTGTACGTCCTCCCTTCGCGCTGCATCGTGGGCGCATGCCTCGACGCACCGCGGCCGACCGCCACGAGACCACGACCCCGACCGACGTCGACCTGCTCGGCGCCGAGTCCGGCAACGCCCTGCTCGAGGTGCTCTCCGCCTTCCACCACCCGACGCGACGATGGATCTGCGAGCTGCTCTCCGTCGAGGGCCCGGCGACCGTGGGGCAGCTCGCACGTCGCACCGGTCTGGCCGTCGGGTCGGTCAGCCACCACGTCGGGGTGCTGCACCGGCACGGCTTCGTCGAGCCGGCCCCCGAGCTGGCGCGCGACACCCGCGAGAGCTGGTGGCGCAGCCGCCCTCGCCAGCTGTCGTGGGACGCGTCCGACTTCGTCCCGGGCACCGTGGCACGACGCATCGCCGTGACCGCGGAGGCCGAGAACTTCCGCCACCACGTGCGCGCGGTCCAGCAGTGGCTGGCGACCTCGCAGGACGCGTCCGAGGAGCTGCGGCGCGCCTCGACGACGACCGACACCCTCGAGCAGGCCACGCTCGAGCAGATGCGTGACCTCGGCGCGCGACTCACCGAGGTCGTCCTCGCCTGGAGCGCGGAGTGCCGGGAGGATGCCCGGGCCCGCCCCGACGCGGAGCGGTACCCCGTGCGCGTCGGAACCCGGGTCTTCCCGAGTGCTCCGGTGCAGCCGTGAGCACGGCTGCACCGGCCGCGCCCGCCCTTCTCGGTGCGCTGCCCCCGCCGCTGCGTCGCGACGGGATGGTGCGCACCTGGGTCGCGGCGATGTTCCTGTCCTGGTTCGGGGACGCGCTGTGGGCGGTCGCGCTGGCGTGGACGGCGGCGCACACGCTGTCCCCGGCCACGGCCGGGGTCGTGCTGGGCGCGGAGATGATCCCGCAGGCCGCCCTCGTCATCGTCGGTGGCGTGCTCGCCGACCGGTACGACACACGTCGGGTGCTCGTCCTCGGACGACTCGCCCAGGGCGTCGTCCTGCTCGCCGGGGCACTCGCGTGGACCTCCGGCGTGCGTGGTGCAGGCTTTCTCGTGGCCCTCGGCGTCACGCTCGGTGTCGTCAGCGGCCTGACGATGCCGTCCGGCGCGACGATGGCGCGCCAGCTCGTCGCGAGCGAGGACCTGGCCACCGTGAGCGGTTGGAACCAGATCGGCAACCGGGTGGCGCGGCTGCTCGGCGCCCCGGCGGGCGGCGCGGTCGTCGCGTGGGCCGGCCCCGCCGGCGCCATGGTCCTCGACGCGGTGACCTTCCTCGGGATCGCGGCGACGCTCGGCCTCGTCGCGCGTCCGAGGTTCGCCCTGCCGCGGTCGGTCGGGATGCCGTGGGCAGCGAGCGTCCGTGACGGCGTCGCGTACCTGCGTCGGGACGACCGCGCGCGGCTGCTCGTGCTCGGTCTCGCCGCCCTCAACGTCTTCATCACCCCGGTCATCGCCCTGGGCGTCGCCCTGCGGGTGACCGGCTCCGGCTGGGGGCCCTCGTGGCTCGGGTACGCCGAGGCCGCCTTCGCGACCGGGGCGATCCTCGGCAGCCTCGTCGGTATCCGGGTCCGCCCGGTGCGTCCTGCGCGCGCCGGGTTCCGCGTCCTCGTCGCGCAGGGCGCGCTCATCGTCGGCGCCGGCGTCGACGCCCGGCCGGTGCTCCTCGCCGCGATGCTCGGGATGGGCCTGTCCGCGGGTGCCGCGTCGGTGTGGCTGTCGGGCGCCTACCAGCGCACGGTCGCCACGAGCCATCTCGGACGCGTGTCCTCGGTGTCGGGCTTCGGTGACCTCGCCCTCGTCCCGCTGGCGATCCCGGCCTTCGGGGCACTAGCGGCCGCCACGTCCGTGCTGACGGCCGCGGTGGCGTCCGGCGTCGGCATGGCGTGCCTCTGCGCGTGGTTCGCGACGCGCCCCGGGATCGCCGACGTGCGCTGACCTGCCACCCGCGCACTCGCCACATGGGGGAGCCGTTACGGTGGTCGACCCCAAGATCTTGGGGTCCGGCGTCTCGCGACACGCCGTGACGAATGGGACCGGTGTGGCATTTGTGCAGGTCAGCGACGCGCCGCGCCCGGTTTTTCCGAAGTGCTTGCGACGCACGTCACGACCTGCCTACAGTTACCCCTACATCTAGTAGTTACACGGATGTAAGACGTCCACATGTAGTCCCCAACCAAACGGGGGTTATGGACAGGTCGTCCCCAGCTCGTCCACAGATCCATCCCCAGCCCCGGCCGGTCCCACGAACACCGACCCGGGTCTCGGAGAGGCTCCCGGGCGGCATACGGAGACGGCCGAGAGCGTTCCTACGACTGGGCTTACGGAGAGGGAGGTGACCCGTCGTGCACTGTCCGTTCTGTCGGCACACCGACTCGCGGGTCATCGACTCCCGCACCACCGACGACGGCGCGGCCATCCGCCGCCGACGCCAGTGCCCCGAGTGCAACCGCCGCTTCACGACGCTCGAGACCTCGAGCCTCAACGTGATCAAGCGGTCGGGCGTCACCGAGCCGTTCAGCAGGGTCAAGGTCCTCTCCGGCGTCCGCAAGGCCTGCCAGGGCCGACCGGTCACCGAGGATGACCTCGCGCTGCTCGCCCAGAAGGTCGAGGAAGCCATCCGTTCGCAGGGAAACGCCGAGATCGAGGCGCACGAGGTCGGCATGGCCGTCCTCGAGCCGCTCCGGGAGCTCGACGAGGTCGCCTACTTGAGGTTCGCCAGCGTGTACCAGGCCTGGGAGAGCCTCGAGGACTTCGAAGGAGCCATCGCGCTGCTTCGAGCCGAACGTGACGCGCTCGGGACGGGCCCAGACGCCCATCCCGAGATCGGCGCGCAGCGGTAACCACCCTCCACACGAATCGCCCACACCCACAAGGGGACTGTCAGACCCCGGCGAGACACTGACACCGAACGACACGACGAGCACTCGGGCCCGGGGCGGGCCCGCACACGGTCAGGGAGGCCGCAGGAAATGACGGAGATCGGTAACCGCACATCTCGCTCGAAGGCTGGCGCCAAGGGCGTCAAGATCGAGCGCATCTACACCACGCCCGGCGTCCACCCGTACGACGAGGTGACGTGGGAGAAGCGCGACGTCGTCCAGCAGAATTGGAAGACGGGCGAGACGATCTTCGAGCAGCGCGGGGTCGAGTTCCCCGACTTCTGGTCGGTCAACGCGAGCACCATCGTCACCACGAAGTACTTCCGCGGTGCGGTCGGCACGCCGGCCCGCGAGGTCTCGCTCAAGCAGCTCATCGACCGCGTCGTGCTCACCTACGTCGCCGCCGGCAAGAGCAACGGCTACTTCGCCTCGCCCGACGACGCCGAGGTCTTCGAGCACGAGCTGACGTGGGCCCTTCTGCACCAGGTGTTCTCGTTCAACTCCCCGGTGTGGTTCAACGTCGGCACGAAGTCGCCGCAGCAGGTCTCCGCCTGCTTCATCCTCGCCGTCGACGACTCGATGGACTCGATCCTCAACTGGTACAAGGAGGAGGGGAAGATCTTCCAGGGCGGCTCCGGTGCCGGCCTCAACCTCTCCCGCATCCGCTCGTCCAAGGAGCTGCTCTCCTCCGGTGGCACGGCCTCCGGCCCGGTCTCCTTCATGCGCGGCGCCGACGCCTCCGCCGGCACCATCAAGTCGGGCGGCGCGACGCGTCGTGCCGCCAAGATGGTCGTCCTCGACGTCGACCACCCGGACATCGAGGAGTTCGTCGAGACGAAGGCGCGCGAGGAGGACAAGATCCGCGCCCTGCGCGACGCCGGGTTCGACATGGACCTCGGCGGCAAGGACATCGTCTCGGTCCAGTACCAGAACGCGAACAACTCGGTCCGCGTCAACGACGAGTTCATGAAGGCCGTCGAGAACGGCACCGACTTCGGCCTGCGCTCGCGCTCCGACGGCTCGGTCATCGACACCGTCGACGCTCGCGACCTCTTCGCCAAGATCGCCAAGGCCGCGTGGGAGTGCGCCGACCCGGGCATCCAGTACGACGACACGATCAACGCCTGGCACACCAACCCCGAGACCGGCCGCATCACCGCGTCCAACCCGTGCTCGGAGTACATGTCGCTCGACAACAGCTCGTGCAACCTCGCCTCGCTCAACCTGCTCAAGTTCCTCAACGACGACGACACCTTCGACGCACTCACCTTCCAGAAGGTCGTCGAGCTCGTCATCACGGCGATGGACATCTCGATCTGCTTCGCGGACTTCCCGACCGACCCGATCGGCGAGACGACGCGCAACTACCGCCAGCTCGGCATCGGCTACGCCAACCTCGGCGCGCTGCTCATGGCCACCGGCCACGGCTACGACTCCGAGGGTGGCCGCGCGCTCGCCGCGTCGATCACCTCGCTGCTCACCGGTGCGGCCTACAAGCGCTCCGCCGAGATGGCTTCGGTCGTCGGCGCCTACGCCGGCTACGCCCGCAACGCCGACGCCCACAAGCGCGTCATGCGCAAGCACCAGGCCGCCAACGACGACATCAAGACGCTCGACGCCATGGACTCGGGCATCCACAAGGTCGCCACGAAGGCCTGGGACGACGTCATCAAGCTCGGTGAGAAGCACGGCTACCGCAACGCCCAGGCCTCGGTGCTCGCCCCCACCGGCACGATCGGCTTCATGATGGACTGCGACACCACCGGAATCGAGCCGGACTTCTCGCTCGTCAAGTTCAAGAAGCTCGTCGGCGGCGGCTCGATGCAGATCGTCAACCTGACGATCCCGCGGGCCCTGAAGAAGCTCGGCTACCAGCAGGAGTCGATCGAGGCCATCGTCGAGTACATCGCCGACAAGGGCCACGTCGTCGACGCCCCCGGCCTCAAGCCGGAGCACTACGAGGTCTTCGACACCGCGATGGGTCAGCGCGCCATCTCCCCGATGGGCCACGTGCGCATGATGGCTGCGGCCCAGCCGTTCCTGTCCGGCGCCATCTCCAAGACGGTCAACCTGCCGGAGACGGCGACGGTCGAGGAGATCGAGGACGTCTACATGCAGGGCTGGAAGCTCGGCATCAAGGCGCTCGCGGTCTACCGCGACAACTGCAAGGTCGGCCAGCCGCTGTCCGACGGCGGCTCGACCGCCAAGGGCAAGGAGAAGGACGCCCCGGTGGCCGAGGCCGCCGCGCCGGTCGTCGAGAAGATCATCGAGTACCGCCCGGTGCGTCGTCGCCTGCCCAAGCGCCGCACGTCGCAGACGACGTCGTTCGCGGTCGGTGGCGCCGAGGGCTACCTCACCGCCGGCACGTACGAGAACGGTGAGCTCGGCGAGATCTTCCTCAAGTTCGGCAAGCAGGGCTCGACGCTCGCCGGCGTGATGGACGCCTTCTCGATCGCCGTGTCCGTCGGCCTGCAGTACGGCGTGCCGCTCGAGACGTACGTGGAGAAGTTCACGAACCTGCGCTTCGAGCCGGCGGGCATGACCGATGACCCCGACGTGCGGATGGCCCAGTCCCTCATGGACTACGTCTTCCGTCGGCTCGCACTCGACTACCTCGACTTCGATACCCGCTCGTTCATGGGGATCCACACCGCCGAGGAGCGGGCGCGCCAGGTCGAGACCGGCTCGTACGAGGCGATCGAGGCCAGCGACGACGAGGACGAGGACGAGCTGGCCGAGGAGCTCGAGACGCTCCAGCAGACGACGCCGGTCGCCAGGAAGGAGCCGAAGCCCGAGCCCAAGGCGGAGCAGGTCGGCACGGTCGAGGTCAAGTTCGGCGCCGGTGCGGCATCGGCCCGAGAGGCCTCCGGTGACGTGCACAGCTCGGCCGAGCTGCTCGAGAAGTTCGGCGGCATCACGGCTGACGCGCCGATCTGCATGACCTGCGGGACGAAGATGCGCCCCGCCGGCTCCTGCTACGTCTGCGAGGGTTGCGGCAGCACCAGCGGCTGCAGCTGATGTCGACGGTCAGGATCTGACACGAGTGGCTTGACCACGAGTGGCAGGGAGTAGTTCGGCAATGTCACCAGATCGTTCAGGTTGACGTAGACCGCACTGGGGCGGCACCGATGTCCGGTGCCGCCCCAGTGCGTTCGACAGGGCGTATGAGGGGGAGAAGTGATGAAGGACGTCTCAAGTTCTGTGCCGCCTCGGGTGAAGGTGGTCGACTCGGACGCGCCGGGCGTGGGGGGCCTGGAGGAACGGTCTGCGGGTGCGGCGTCGATGGGGATCTCGGCGCTGGCTGAGGCGATGCGGCCGGTGAAGGCGGATCTCGGGCTGGGCGCGATGAGTGCGTGGTGGTAGGAGCTGGTGGCCTCGATGGGCACGGCGTCGATTGACCTGATCCCTACGGTCAGAGGCGCTGGGGTCT
>JAEWFB010000055.1 GCA_023389095.1 Actinomycetes bacterium | reverse complement strand
TCATCGACGAGCCCACCCGCGGCATCGACGTCGGCACCAAGGCCGAGGTCCACCGGCTGCTGTCGGAGCTCGCCGGCCAGGGGATGGCGATCCTCATGATCTCCTCCGAGCTGCCCGAGGTCCTGGGCATGGCCGACCGCGTCCTCGTCGTCTGCGAGGGGCGCCTCACCGCCGAGCTCGCGCGCGAGGAGGCCACGCCGGAGCGGGTCATGCGCGCCGCCACCGCCACGTCGAGCCAGGAGGCCGCATCATGACCCCCCAGACCCAGACCGCCTCGGCCCCCGACGCCCCGGACGCCCCGGGTCACGCCGAGCACGCCAGCGAGGAGGTCACCCTCCTCGTCGAGCCCAGCGCGCTGTCCGACCGCGAGCGGATCCTCAAGACGCTGCTGCGCTCGCGCGAGCTGTCGATCTTCATCGTCCTCGTCCTCGTCATCGCCGCGGCCACGATCAGGAGCCCGACGTTCCTGTTCAGCCCCAGCGGCTGGCGCGACCTGCTGCTGACACCGGCGATGCTCGTCGTGCTGGCCGTCGGGCAGACCGTCGTCATCATCACCCGCAACGTCGACCTGTCGGTCGGCAGCGTGCTCGGCCTCACGGCGTACATGACCGGCCGGCTGTTCATCGACCACCCGGACCTGCCGATCGTCGCCGTCTTCGTCGCGGCCGTCGTGGCCGGGGGAGTGCTCGGCCTCGTCAACGGCGTGCTCGTCGGCTACGGCCGCGTCCCCGCCCTCGTCATCACGCTGGGCACGCTCTACATCTTCCGCGGCGTCCTGCTGACGTGGGCCGGCTCGAGCCTGGTCTCCGCCTCCGAGATGCCGCCCGGGTTCCTCGATCTCGGCACGGCTCAGATCCTCACGATCCCAGTGCTGTTCGCCCTCGCGGTCGTCATCACCGTCGCCGTCGGCTACTACCTGCAGACCGCCCGGTCCGGGCGCGAGCTGTACGCGGTCGGCTCCGACCCCGACGCGGCGGTGCTCTACGGGCTGCCCGTCCGGGGCCGCGTCATCGGCGCGTTCGTCCTGAGCGGCGCCCTCGCCGGCCTCGCCGGCGTCATCTACGCCGCGCGGTACGGGACGGTCTCCTCCGACGCCGGCACCGGCATCGAGCTGCAGGCCGTGGCCGCGGCCGTCATCGGCGGCGTCGCGATCTTCGGCGGCTCCGGCACCGTGTGGGGCGCGGCCATCGGCGCGGTCCTGCTCGTGACGATCAACCGGGCCCTGCCGATGGTCGGCATCTCCGACTTCTGGCAGCAGGCCCTCGTCGGCGCCCTCATCATCGCCGCGATCATCCTCGACCGCGTCCTGTCCGCCCGACAGGCCCGCAAACTCATCGAAGCAAGGGACGAGTCATGAGCACCAAGACGTACGCGGCCTACGCCCGTCCGCTGTGGCGGCGGCTCCTGCTGAGCCGCGAGGCCGCGATGATCGGCCTGGTCGTCGTCGTGTACCTCTGGGGCTACAGCAACATCCCGTACTTCGGTGACACGCTGACGCTGACCTACCTGCTGCTCGACGTCACGACGATCCTGCTCATCGCCCTGCCGATGACCCTCGTCATCATCACCGGCGAGATCGACCTGTCGGTCGCCAGCGTCGTCGGCCTCTCCAGCGCCACCCTCGGGCTGCTGCACGAGCACGGCGTCGGCATCGTCGCCTCGTTCGTCATCGCCCTGCTCGTCGGGCTGGTCTGCGGGGCCTTCAACGGCTTCCTCGTCTCCTACGTGGGGCTCCCGTCGCTGGCGGTCACCATCGGCACGCTGGCCCTCTACCGCGGCGTCGCCGTCGGCCTGCTCGGCACCACCGCCGTCACCGGCTTCGCCGACGATTGGACCAAGCGCGCCTCGCAGGTCCTCGGCGGCAGCGGCATCCCGAGCGTCATGCTCGTCTTCCTCGTGCTGCTCGTCGTGTTCTCCCTCGTGCTGCACTTCGCGCCCTTCGGTCGCGGCATCTACGACATCGGGCTGAGCAGCGAGGCCGCGGCGTTCGCCGGCGTCAAGGTCAAGCGCACCAAGTTCATCCTGTTCTGCCTCACCGGAGTCGTGTCGGCGCTCGCCGGCGTCTACTTCACCCTCCGGTTCGGCAGCGCCCGTGGCGACAACGCCACCGGCCTGGAGCTGCAGGTCATCGCGGCTGTCCTGCTCGGCGGCGTCTCGATCTTCGGCGGCCGAGGCAAGCTGCCCGGCGTCGTCGCCGGCGTGCTGCTCATCGGCGTCATCTCCAGCGCCCTTCGCCTGCAGGGCGTCACGGTCAACGTCATCAACATCATCATCGGACTGCTGCTCGTGCTGTCCGTGATCTCCACAACCGTCCTGGCGTGGGTCTCCGACGTCGCAGCCAGGCGTACCCGGGCCAGAGGCCCTCGACAGACGCCACTCAGCGTCGGAACCAAGTGAAAGGACATCAACGAAGATGCACACCATGACGCGACGCAGCGCGGTCCTCGGCGCTGCAGCCCTGTCCATGGCCCTGGCCCTCACGGCCTGCGGCAAGGCCGAGACGCCCACCGCGGCCGCCGGCACGGCGGGCGGCACGAGTGGCGGCAAGGCCCTCAACGTCGTCTTCATCCCGAAGAACCTCGGCAACCCGTACTTCGACGCCAGCGACGCCGGCGGCAAGGAGGCCGTCGAGTCGCTCGGCGGCACCTACTCCCAGGTCGGCCCGCAGACCGCGAGCCCCGACGCGCAGGTGCAGTACATCAACACGGCCGCCCAGCAGCACGTCAGCGCCATCGTCATCTCGGCCAACGACCCCAAGGCCATCGGCGACGCGCTGACCCAGGCCAAGCAGGCCGGCACCAAGGTCGTCACGTTCGACTCGGACACCGACCCGCAGTACCGCGACCTCTACGTCAACCAGGCCTCGCCCGAGGGCATCGCCAAGGCGCAGGTCGACGGCATCGCCAAGCAGATCGGCGACTCCGGCGAGATCGCGATCCTGTCCGCGGCTGCCAACGCGACCAACCAGAACACGTGGATCGACCTGATGAAGAAGGACCTGGCCTCCAGCCACCCGAACATCAAGCTCGTCGACACCGTGTACGGCAACGACGACGACCAGACCTCCTTCGACAAGACCGCGGCCCTGCTGCAGACCCACCCCAACCTCAAGGGCATCATCAGCCCGACCACGGTCGGCATCGCGGCCGCGGCCCGGTACCTGTCCACCTCGGACAAGAAGGGCAAGGTGGCCCTGACCGGCCTCGGCACGCCGAACCAGATGCGCGAGTACGTCAAGAACGGGACGGTCAAGGAGTTCTACCTCTGGAACCCGACCGACCTCGGCTACCTCGCCGGCCAGGCGGCGGCCGCCCTCGTCAACGGCACCATCACGGGCAAGCAGGGCGACTCCTTCAAGGCCGGCCGGCTCGGCGAGTTCAAGGTCGGCGCCAACGGTGAGGTCCTCCTCGGCGACCCGACCGGCTTCAACGCCGGCAACATCGACCAGTTCAAGTTCTGACCGGTCCCGACCGGTACGGGCCGGTTCGGACAGACCGTCGACCAGCACTGACCGGGGCCGCCACACGCCGGCGGCCCCGGCCAGGGCCCCACGCGGCGACCTCCACGCCGCGACCCGCCACGGCGACGGCCCCACCGCGCGACACCCGAAGGAGGGCGTGATGCCTCGCGTCTGCTTCCAGCTCCAGGTGCGACCCGAGCGCCTCGAGGACTACAAGGCTCGGCACCGCGCCGTCTGGCCCGACATGCTCGCGGCCCTGCACCGGACCGGCTGGAACAACTACTCGCTCTTCCTGCGCGGTGACGGCCTGCTCATCGGCTACGTCGAGACGCCCTCGCTGGAGGCAGCGCAGGCCGGCATGGCACAGACCGAGGTCAACGCCCGGTGGCAGGCCGAGATGGCCGAGTACTTCGTGGACCTCGACGACACCACGCCCGACCAGGGCTTCCTCCAGCTCGAGGAGATCTTCCACCTCGAGGACCAGCTGGAACCGCTCGACCAGCGCGACCAGCGCGACCAGCGCGACCAGCCCGACCCGCTCGACCCGCTCGACCAGCCGCCCCACGACCCAGATGTGAAGTGACGACATGACAACGTTCGAATCGATCTCAGAGCGGCTCGCAGAGCTCGCCATCGAGGTGCCCTCCTGGGCCTACGGCAACTCCGGCACGCGGTTCAAGGTCTTCGGCTCCGCGGGCACGCCCAGAAGCGTCGAGGAGAAGATCGCCGACGCCGCCGCGGTGCACCGCTTCACGGGGCTGGCGCCCTCCGTCGCCATCCACATCCCGTGGGACACGGTCGACGACTACGCCGCGCTCGGGCGGTTCGCCCACGACCACGGCGTGCGGCTCGGCACCGTCAACAGCAACACGTTCCAGGACGACGAGTACAAGCTCGGCAGCCTGACCAACGCCGATCCCGGGGTGCGGCGGCGCGCCATGGAGCACAACCTCGAGTGCCTCAAGATCATGAACGAGACCGGCTCGCGAGACCTCAAGATCTGGCTCGCCGACGGCACGAACTACCCGGGCCAGGGCGACATGCGCCAGCGGCAGGACTGGCTGGCCGAGGGGCTCGCGGAGATCTACGCGCACGTGGGGGAGGAGCAGCGGCTCGTCCTCGAGTACAAGTTCTTCGAGCCGGCGTTCTACCACACCGACGTCCCGGACTGGGGCACGTCCTACGCCCACGTCGTCGCCCTGGGCGAGCGGGCCATGGTGTGCCTCGACACCGGTCACCACGCACCCGGCACGAACATCGAGTTCATCGTCGCCCAGCTGCTGCGCCTGGGCCGGCTCGGCTCGTTCGACTTCAACAGCCGCTTCTACGCCGACGACGACCTCATGGTCGGGGCGGCCGACCCCTTCCAGCTGTTCCGGATCATCGTCGAGGTCATCCGCGGCGGCGGTTACGGGGCCGGCTCGGGCGTCGCGCTCATGCTCGACCAGTGCCACAACATCGAGAAGAAGGTGCCGGGCCAGATCCGCTCGGTGCTCAACGTCCAGGAGATGGTCGCCCGCGCGCTCCTGCTCGACACGGCGGCGCTCGAGGTGGCACGGCAGACCGGCGACGTGCTGCTCGCGAACGAGATCTTCATGGACGCCTTCTACACCGACGTCCGCCAGCCCCTCGCGCAGTGGCGCGAGAGCCGCGGCCTCCCGGCCGACCCGATGCGCGCCTACCTGGCGAGCGGATACCAAGAGCAGATCGAGCGCGACCGCGTCGGCGGTGCGCAGGCAGGATGGAACTGAAGCATGTCCCCGAACACCAGCAGCACCGCTCCGAGCAGCGCAGTCGCAGAGCTCATCTCGCGCTCCAACCGGCTGGGCAGCGACCCGAAGAACACGAACTACGCCGGCGGCAACACCTCCGCCAAGGGCGTCGAGACCGACCCGGTGACCGGACGGGACGTCGAGCTGGTCTGGGTCAAGGGATCCGGCGGCGACCTCGGCACGCTCAAGCCCGAGGGGCTGGCCGTCCTGCGCCTGGACCGGATGCGCGCCCTCGTCGACGTGTACCCCGGCCTCGAGCGTGAGGACGAGATGGTCGCTGCGTTCGACTACTGCCTGCATGGCAAGGGCGGCGCCGCACCCTCGATCGACACCGCGATGCACGGCCTCGTCGACGCCCCGCACGTCGACCACCTGCACCCTGACTCCGGCATCGCGATCGCGACCTCCGCCGACGGTGAGGAGCTGACCGCCAAGATCTTCGGCGACAAGGTCGTCTGGGTCCCGTGGCGCCGCCCGGGCTTCCAGCTCGGCCTCGACATCGCCGCCATCAAGGAGGCGAACCCGCAGGCCATCGGCTGTATCCTCGGCGGCCACGGGGTCACCGCGTGGGGCGCGAGCAGCGAGGAGTGCGAGCAGAACTCGCTCTGGATCATCCAGACGGCCGCGGCCTACATCGAGGAGAACAGCAGGCCCGAGCCGTTCGGGGCCGAGCTGCCGGGGTACGGCGCCCTGCCGGAGACCGAGCGTCACGCGAAGGCCGCCGCCGTCGCGGCGACGATCCGGGGGATCGCCAGCACCGACCGCCCGATGGTCGGCCACTACACCGACTCCGACGTCGTCCTCGACTTCCTCGCCCGCGCGGAGCACCCGCGCCTGGCCGACCTCGGTACCAGCTGCCCGGACCACTTCCTGCGCACCAAGGTCAAGCCGCTGGTCCTCGACCTGCCGGCCACCGCCACGGCCGAGGAGATGACGGCCCGGCTCAAGGAGCTGCACGAGCCCTACCGCGAGGACTACCGGGGCTACTACGAGCGCAACGCCACGCCCGACAGCCCGGCCATCCGCAGCGCCGACCCGCTCATCGTCCTCGTGCCCGGCGTCGGGATGTTCTCCTACGGCAAGGACAAGCAGACCGCCCGTGTCGCCGGCGAGTTCTACGTCAACGCGATCAACGTGATGCGCGGCGCCGAAGGCCTGTCGAGTTATGCCCCCATCGACGAGGCGGAGAAGTTCCGCATCGAGTACTGGGCGCTCGAGGAGGCCAAGCTGCAGCGGATGCCCAAGCCGAAGCCGCTCGCCACCCGCATCGCCCTCGTGAC
>JAEWFB010000678.1 GCA_023389095.1 Actinomycetes bacterium | reverse complement strand
CCGTGCTCGGTCACGGCCTGCTCGAACGGTCGCTTCATGCCCTGTAGACGCTCCGGCCCGCGGAAGTGTGAGGTGCCCAGTGTGACCGATGGGACGAGCTGCTCACTCGATGGAGTGGGAGAACGGGTTCGGTCCGGCGATCTGTCTCCGGACGCGCGACAGGTCGTGCGACCGAACGCGCCCCATCGGCCCCGGCACGGATCGGCGGCGCCGGTGGACCGGGCGGTGGAGCGGTCAGAAGAGGCGGCCGGCGGCGTCGGGCGACGGCTCCTCGAGCGCGAGGAGGAAGCGCTTGCGCTCGAGGCCACCGGCATAGCCGACGAGCGAGCCGTCGGCGCCGATGACCCGGTGGCAGGGCACGACGACGGCGATCGGGTTGCGGCCGTTGGCGGTGCCGACGGCCTGGGCGAGGTTGCGGTCGCCGAGGGCCCGGGCGAGGTCGCCGTAGCTGCGGGTCTGGCCGTAGGGGATCTGACGCAGCAGCGCCCACACCTTCTGGTGGAAGGCATCGCCCCGGGGCGCGAGCGGCAGGTCGAACTCGGTGAGGGCGCCGGTGAAGTACGCGGCGAGCTGGACCGCCGTCGCGGCGAACGGCTCGTCGGCTGGGTCGCCCGGCGCTCCGAGCACGTCGTCGTCGGGACGGTACTTCGCGGCGTCCATGAGCAGGTGCGTCACGGCGCCGTCCTCGGCGACGACCGTGAGGTCGCCGATCGGCGAGGGGACGACGACGTGCGTGGCGCTCACCGCGTCGCGCCCCCTGACGCCCCTGACGCCCCTGACGCGCCTGAGGCACCCCCGGCGCCGGAGGGTCCGGGCTCGTGGGCGGCGACGATGTCCTCGTGCGTCGGCACCGGGAACTCGGCCGAGTAGTCGCCGTACGCGCGGGGGTCCTCGCGCGGCTCGAGGTGGCAGGTCAGGGCGATGTCGCCGAAGTTGCGGTGCACGGCGGCCTCGACCTCCTCGACGAGGTCGTGGCCCTTGGTGACGGTCCAGGCCCCCGGCACGAGCACGTGCACCTCGGCGAACCGGTGGTGACCGGACTCGCGGGTGCGCAGCGCGTGGAAGTGGACCTCGGAGGTGACGAACCGCGACAGGATCTCGGCGATGGCGGCGTTGTCCTCCTTCGACATCGAGATGTCCATGAGGCCCTCGGTGGACTCGCGGATGAGCTTCCACCCGGTCCAGACGATGTTGAGGCCGACGAGGAAGGCGACGACGGGGTCGAGCCGCTCGATGCCGGTGAGGGCGACGACGAGGACTCCGACGACGACGCCGGCGGAGGTCCAGACGTCGGTCATGAGGTGCTTGCCGTCGGCCGTGAGGGTGAGTGAGCGGTAGCGGCGCCCGGCCCGCAGCAGGACGAACGCCACACCGCCGTTGACCGCCGAGGCGACGACGGAGATGGCCAGGCCGATGCCGACGTTCTCGATGGCCTGCGGGTGCAGGAACCGGTCGACCGACGACCACATGATGACGACGGCGGCCACGAAGATCATGACGCCCTCGATGGCCGCCGAGAAGTACTCGGCCTTGGTGTGGCCGAAGTGGTGGTTCTTGTCGGCCGGCATGGCCGCGACCTTGAGGGCGATGAGGACCGCGACCGCGGCGACGAGGTTGACGACCGACTCGGCGGCGTCGGACAGCAGGCCGACCGAGCCGGTGAGGCGCCACGCGATGACCTTGAGCGTGATCGTGACGATCGCCGCCGCGATGGACAGGTAGGCGAAGCGGCTGAGGTCGCGGGTCTGCAGCCCCCGCCGGGCGTCGGCCGAGGCGGTGGCTGCCGAGGGAACGGTGTCGGCGGGGTTGGTCTCGGGGCGTTCGGGTTCGGCGGTGCTCACGGCTCCAGTGTCGCAAAGCACACCGACGCCGCGTCGCAGCCTCTCCCCACGCGGAACGACGGGCGTGGTGCACGAATGGGCGTTCGGGGTACGGCACCGGTGACCGTTCGGAGAAAGGAGCCCACATGGGTACCGAGGACAAGGCACGCAACATGGGTCAGGACCTCAAGGGCAAGGCCAAGGAGGCCACCGGCAAGGTCACCGACAACGAGCGCCTCGAGGCCGAGGGCAAGGGCGACCAGGCGGCGGCGGACCTCAAGCAGCGGGGCGAGCACCTCAAGGACGCCTTCAAGACGGACTGAGCCCCGGTTCAGCGTCGGCGTGGGTCGGCTCCCGTGCGGGGGCCGGCCCACTGTCGTGTCCGCAGGCGCCACCCGGTTCGGGTCCGGGTGGGTCGGCCGCCCTCCGCGCTAGCGCGAGGAGACGTGGTAGCAGGCGACGTCGTACTGCGAGCTCTGGCTGTAGTGCTGGCCGCCGGTGCCACCGTTCGGCGAGTTGATGCCTGGCTCGTTGAAGGGCGAGCCCGGTGACGATGCGGCGTGACCCGGCGTCGTGCCGCCGGCAGCCTCGATGTCCTGGCAGGACTGGCTCGGCGGGCCGGTACCGCTCGGGTTCCCGCTCGCGACCGCCGGTGCGGCACCGGCGATGGCGAGACTGACGAGGCCGACTCCGAAGGCCGCGATGATTCGTGTTCGCATGGCCGTTTTCCTCCTCAGAGGGCCCTGTCCGGGCCCACCGATGAAGACGCCCGCCGCGGACGGATCGTTCGACGTATCAGGCGCCCCGCGGGGCGACGACGACCTCGACGCCGCCGGCGCGGAAGCGCTCGAGCTGCTCGGGGTCGGCCGACGCGTCGGTGACGAGGGTCCAGCGCGGGGGCATGACCGCCCACGCGTGGAACGGCGACTGGCCGAGCTTGTCGGAGTGCGCGAGGACGTAGGTGTGCTCGGCGCGGCTCATCATCAGCTCCTTGAGCCGCGTCTGCTCGAGGTCGGCCTCGCAGATGCCGCGGTCGGCGTGCACGGCGTCGGCGCCCATGAAGGCGCGGTCGAACGAGAGCCGCTGCACGGCCGCCTCGGCGAGCGGCCCGACGAACGCCTGGCTCAGCGGTCGCAGCCGGCCGCCGAGGGCGATGAC
Source organism: Actinomycetes bacterium (assembly GCA_023389095.1). Taxonomy (GTDB): domain Bacteria; phylum Actinomycetota; class Actinomycetes; order Actinomycetales; family Dermatophilaceae; genus Monashia. The sequence goes on along the minus strand of JAEWFB010000678.1, from coordinate 299 downwards.
GTCGATGCCGGGACGCTCGGTCAGCGTCGACATGGCGCTGATGCCGGCGGTGACGACGGTCAGCTCGGTGAGCGAGGCGGTGCGCGCCATGGCGTCGGCGAGCGCGCCCATCGTCGAGCCGGCGTCGAGCAGGACGGTCTCGCCGGGCTCGACCTGGGTGGCTGCCCACCGGGCGATGTCCCGCTTGGCCTCGTGGGCCTCGCCGAGGCGCTGGCGCAGCGAGGCCTCGGGGTGGTGCGACAGGCTCATGACGCCGCCGTAGGTGCGGGCCAGCTTGCCCTGGGCCGTCAGCTTGGCGA
>JAEWFB010000677.1 GCA_023389095.1 Actinomycetes bacterium | reverse complement strand
CGACCCGCCGGCCGGTGCGACCACCGCCCAGCCCGCCCAGCCCGCCCAGCCCGCCCAGCCCGCCGTGCACGCCCTGCGCGCCACCCGCGCCCAGCCGGCACACCACCATGACGACGACGAGGGCATGCTCGCCTCGCTCGGCTACAAGCAGGAGCTGCACCGCGGCATGTCGGGGTTCTCCAACTTCGCCGTGTCGTTCTCGATCATCTCGATCCTCGCCGGCTGCATCACGACCTACTACCTCGCGATGGACGCCGGCGGCCCGATCGTCATCTCGATCGGCTGGCCGGTCGTCGGCCTCTTCGTGCTCTGCGTCGCCCTTGCCATGGCCGAGGTGTGCTCGGTGTACCCGACGGCCGGCGGCCTCTACTTCTGGGCCGGCCGCCTGGCCCGCCGCAACAAGCGCGTGTGGGCCTGGTACGTCGGCTGGTTCAACTTCCTCGGGGAGGTAGCCGTCACCGCGGCCATCGACTACGGGGCGGCGGTCACGTGGATGGCGCTGCTCAACCTCACCTTCGGTCTCGAGGTCTCGCTCACCTCGACCTTCGTCGCCTTCCTCGTCATCATCGCGCTGCACGGCCTGCTCAACACCTTCGGCGTCAACCTCGTCAAGGTGCTCTCGAACGTCAGTGCCTGGTGGCACCTCGTCGGTGTCGCCGTCATCGTCGCGGTCCTGTGGATCGTGCCGGACCACCACCAGTCGCTGTCGTGGACCTTCACCGAGTACCGCAACGCCACCGGGTTCGACGTGTCGGTCCTCGGCATCCCCTACGCCTTCCTCGTCGGCCTGCTCATGGCGCAGTACACCTACACCGGCTACGACGCGTCGGCCCACGTCGCCGAGGAGACGAAGTCGGCCTCGACCGAGGCCCCCAAGGGCATCGTGCGCAGCGTCTGGGTGTCGATCCTCGCCGGTTGGGTGCTGCTCGTGTCGGTCACCGCCGCCATCCAGGACTACGACGGCGCCCGCCACTCCGACACCGGTCTCCCGCCGGCCCAGATCTTCATCGACGCCGCCGGTGCCGGCCTCGGCAAGCTGCTGCTGCTCATCTGCGCCGTGGCCCAGTTCTTCTGCGGCATGGCCTCGGTCACCGCCAACTCCCGCATGTCCTACGCCTTCTCGCGCGACAACGCGTTGCCCGGCTCGCGGCTGTGGTCCAAGGTCAACCCGCGCACCGGCACGCCGACGAACTCGATCTGGTTCTGCGTCTTCTGGTCGGTCGTCCTGACGCTGCCGGCGCTGTGGAACCTCACGGCCTACTTCGCGGTCACCTCGATCGCCGTCATCGGCCTCTACATCGCCTACGTCGTGCCGGTGTACCTGCGGCGCACCAACCCGCAGTTCCGCGTCGGCCGGTGGAACCTCGGTCGGTGGAGTGCGCCGATCGGCTGGGTGGCCGTGGTCTGGGTCGCGATCATCGTCGTGCTCTTCATGCTGCCGCAGTACGCGCCGGGCTCGTGGGGCGACGCGACCTTCAACTACGCACCGATCGCCGTCGGCTTCGTCCTGCTCTTCGCGACCGTGGCGTGGTTCGTCGGGGGGCGCAAGCACTTCATGCGCGACGTCCCCGAGGGCCACGACACCAAGCCGGCCGCGGAGATCTTCGGCTGACATGGAGCCCGTCGGCGGAGCCCAGCCGCCCCAGTCCCTGGGCCTGACGGCGTTGCCGGACGCGGTGCTGCGCCCGGCGTCCGGCAACGCCTTCGAGCACGCGGTCGAGCAGCTGGCCCGGGCGATCCGGCTCGGGGTCTTCCCCGACGGCGAGCAGCTGCCGCCCGAGCGCGAGCTGGCCGAGCGCCTCGGCATCGGCCGCAACACGCTGCGCGACGCCATCGCGGCGCTGCGCGAGTCGGGTCTCGTCACGACGCGCCGGGGTCGGGGGGGGGGCACCTGGGTCACCTACGACGGCTCGGTCCGTGCGGCGTCCTGGGAGCCGAAGGACGCCCCCGCCCGCAGCGGTGCCGCCCTGCTCGACGCGTTGACCTTCCGACGCGTCGTGGAGCCGGGAGCCGCGTGGTTGGCGGCCTCCCAACCGCTGGCCGGCGACCAGCGCGCGTGGCTGGTCGACAGCCTCCGCGACGTCGACGAGGCGCCCGACGCCGCCGCCCACCGGGTCGCCGACTCGCGGCTGCACCTGGCGATCGCGACGCTGTCCGGCTCGCCGATGGTCGTCGACGCCGTGACGCGCGCGCAGGCCGCTCTGCACGACATGCTGACCTCGATCCCCGTCCTGACCCGCAACATCGAGCACTCCAACGCCCAGCACCACGACGTCGTCGCCGCGATCCTGCAGGGCGACCCGGAACGCGCCCGCGCCGTCATGGAGGAGCACTGCGACGCCACCTCCGCCCTCCTGCGCGGCCTCATCGGATAGGACAGCCCCATGGCAGCAGCCCCGACGCTCACCCTCGACCAGCTCCGCTCCGACATCGAGGCGGGCACCGTCGACACCGTCGTCGTCGCGTTCACCGACATGCAGGGCCGGCTCACCGGCAAGCGCCTGCACGGGCACTACTTCCTCGACCACGTGCTCGAGG
>JAEWFB010000657.1 GCA_023389095.1 Actinomycetes bacterium | reverse complement strand
GCCCACACCCGTGCCGACGACCTCGTCATCAAGTGCGTCCGCGAGCTCCTGCGCCGCAACCCCGACCTGCCCAAGGACCGCGTCGAGGAGGTCGCCATCGCGGCCACGACGCAGATCGGCGACCAGGGCCTGACGCTCGGGCGCACCGCGGCGCTGCTCGCGGGCCTACCCAACACGACGCCCGGCTACTCGGTCGACCGGATGTGCGCCGGGGCCATGACGGCCGTGACCAACACCGCCTCCTCCATCGCCTTCGGCGCCTACGACGTCGCGATCGCCGGCGGCGTCGAGCACATGGGCCGCCACCCGATGGGCGAGGGCGTCGACCCGAACCCGCGGATCATCGCCGAGAAGATCGTCGACCCCGACGCGCTCGTCATGGGCAAGACGGCCGAGAACCTCCACGACCGCTTCCCGCACCTGACCAAGCAGCGCGCCGACGCCTTCGCCGTCGCCAGCCAGGACAAGCTCGCCGCCGCCTACGCCGACGGACGCATCCAGCGCGACCTCGTGTCGGTCGCCGTCCGCGACGGTGACGACGCCTGGGGACTGGCCACCACCGACGAGCCCCCGCGCCCGGGAACGACCGTCGAGGACCTCGCCGCCCTCAAGACCCCGTTCCGCCCGCACGGCAACGTGACCGCGGGCAACGCCGCCGGCCTCAACGACGGTGCCACTGCGTGCCTGCTCGCCTCGGAGGCCGCGGCGTCCGAGCTCGGCCTGCCGGTCCGGATGCGCCTCGTGTCCTACAGCTTCGTCGGCGTCGAGCCGGAGGTGATGGGTGTCGGGCCGGTGCCCGCCACCGAGAAGGCCCTCGCCAAGGCTGGCCTGTCCATCGAGGACATCGGCCTGTTCGAGCTCAACGAGGCCTTCGCCGTGCAGGTGCTGGCCTTCCTCGACCACTTCGGCATCGCCGACGACGACCCCCGCGTCAACGAGTACGGCGGCGCCATCGCGACCGGACACCCGCTCGCCAGCTCGGGCGTGCGCCTCATGACCCAGCTCGCCCGTCAGTTCGAGGCCCACCCCGAGGTGCGGTACGGCCTGACCGCGATGTGCATCGGCATCGGCATGGGCGGTGCGGTGATCTGGGAGAACCCGCACCACGCCGACTACGTGCCCACCAGCGTCCAGGAGGAGGTCGCATGACCGCCACGACCGAGAAGCCCACGGCCGCAGCCGGTTTCGCCGGCGAAGTGGTGACGCACGCCCGGGTTCGCGACGTCGAGCTGCCCGGCAGCGCCGGGACCCTGGCGCTCATCACGCTCGACAACGGCTTCGACCACACCAAGCCGAACAGCTTCGGCCCCCAGGGCGTCGCAGAGCTGTCGGCCGCCGTCGCGCGTCTGCGCGAGCGGGCCGAGGCGGGCGAGATCGTCGCCGCCGGCGTCACCGGCAAGCCGTTCGTCTTCGCCGTCGGTGCCGACCTCACCGGCATCCCGCACGTCCGCGACCGCGAGCAGGCGCTCGAGATCGCCCGCGCCGGGCACACCGCCTTCTCGGCGTTCTCCGACCTGCCGGTGCCGACGTTCGCCTTCGTCAACGGTGCCGCCATGGGCGGCGGCGTCGAGCTGGCCCTGTCGGCCACATACCGGACCCTGAGCGCCGGGGTGCCGGCCGTGGCCCTGCCCGAGGTCTTCCTCGGCCTCGTCCCGGGGTGGGGTGGCTGCTGGATGCTGCCCAACCTCGTCGGCATCGAGAAGGCGCTGACCGTCGTCATCGACAACCCGCTGAGCCAGAACCGGATGCTGGGGGGCGTCGACGCGTACCGGCTCGGCCTCGCCGACGCCCTCTTCGAACCGGCCGACTTCCTCGAGGAGTCGCTGGCGTGGGCCTCGGCCGTCCTCCGCGGCGAGGTTGTCGTGGACCGCCCCGAGGTCGACCGCGACGAGCAGCGCTGGGAGGCTGCGGTCGCCAAGGCCCGTGCCACCGCCGACGTCAGGACCGGCCGACAGGCCCGCAGCCCCTACGCCGCCCTCGACCTGCTCTCGGCGGCACGCACCGCGACCCGCGAGGAGGGCTTCGCGGCCGAGGACGAGACCCTCGCCGACCTCGTCATGAGCGACGAGCTGCGCGCCGGGCTCTACTCTTTCGACCTCGTGCAGCGTCGGGCCAAGCGCCCGGCGGGTGCGCCGGACAAGGCGCTGGCTCGCCCGGTCACGAAGGTCGGCGTCGTCGGCGCGGGGCTCATGGCCAGCCAGCTGGCCCTGCTGTTCGTCCAGCGCCTCCAGGTGCCGGTCGTGCTCACCGACGTCGACGAGGCGCGCGTCGCCAAGGGCGTCGGCTACGTCCACGCCGAGCTCGACAAGCTCGCCGCGAAGGGCCGGCTGAACCCGGACCGCCTCAACCGCTACAAGGCGCTCGTCACCGGCGCCGCCGACAAGGCCGGCTTCGCCGACGCCGACCTCGTCATCGAGGCGGTCTTCGAGGAGATGGGCGTCAAGCAGCAGGTCTTCGCCGAGGTCGAGGCCGTCGTGTCGCCCGAGTGCGTCCTCGCGACGAACACGTCGAGCCTCTCCATCGCCGAGATGGCCTCACGGCTCACGCACCCTGAGCGCGTCGTCGGGCTGCACTTCTTCAACCCGGTCGCCGTCATGCCGCTGCTCGAGGTGATCCCCGGCGAGGCCACCGACGAGGCGACGCTCGCCACCGGCTTCGCGGTGGGCAAGGCGCTGCGCAAGACGTGCGTCCTCGCCGCGGACCGGCCCTCGTTCATCGTCAACCGGCTCCTGGGCCGGTTCATGGGCGAGGCCGCGCGGGTCCTCGACGAGGGCACCCCGATCGAGGTCGTCGACCGCGCGTTCGCCGGCCTCGCGCCGATGCCGCCGTTCGTCCTCATCGGGCTCGTCGGGCCGGCGATCGCCCTGCACAACGGTGAGACGCTGGTGCGGGCGTTCCCGGACCGGTTCTACGCCTCGCCGACGCTGCAGCGCGTCGTCGCGGCGGGCAAGCCGGGCTTCTACGACCTCGGCTCGGGGCGCCCCGTCCTCGACCCGGAGGTCGCCGAGCTCGTGGAGAAGCCGGCCGAGCCGGTCGTCCTCGACGCCGGCCAGGTGCGTGAGCGCGTCCTCACGGTACTGGCCGACGAGGCCCGACGGATGCTCGACGAGGGCGTGGCCCAGTCCCCCATGGACCTCGACCTCGCGATGATCACGGGGGCCGGGTTCCAGTTCTGGAACGGCGGCATCACTCCGCTGCTCGACCGCACCGGTGTGGCCGAGCGCGTCACCGGCGCCCGGTTCCTCCCGCCGGGCGCCGCCGACGCCCCGCGCTGAGCAGCTCGGGCGTCGCCCGCGCCGACACGCCCTGGGCCGCCCCCGATGACATCGGGGGCGGCCCCGCTCGTGCCCGTCCCGGGGTATACCATTCGCCCCGATTTCGCCTCGACCCCCGTCAGGGGCGGCGCGCCTGTGTGCATCTATCTCATATATGAGTTAGGGTCGCCACTCGTGACGCAGACCTACCTGACCCGGATCGGCGGACTCATCCGCGACGCCCGACGCCACAAGGGGATGACGCAGTCCGAGCTCGCCGAGCTCCTCGGCACCTCGCAGAGCGCCGTCGCGCGCATCGAGCAGGGACGCCAGAACCTCAGCCTCGACACCCTCGCCAAGATCGGTGACGCGCTCGACTCCGAGTTCGTCTCCCTCGGCCACTCCGGCCCCCAGCACCTGCGCATCGTCGGCGGCCAGAAACTGTCCGGCGAGATCGACGTCAAGACGAGCAAGAACGCGGCCGTCGCCCTGCTGTGCGCCTCCCTGCTCAACCGCGGCCGCACGACGCTGCGCAACCTCGCCCGCATCGAGGAGGTCAACCGCATCCTCGAGGTGCTCTCGTCGATCGGCGTGCGCACCCGCTGGCTGCCCGACAGCAACGACCTCGAGATCGTCCCGCCCGCCCGGCTCGACCTCGACGGGATCGACGTGGCCGCCGCCCGCCGCACCCGCACCGTCATCATGTTCCTCGGGCCGCTGCTGCACGAGCACGAGGGCTTCCGCCTGCCCTACGCCGGCGGCTGCGACCTCGGCACGCGCACCGTCGAACCGCACCTGAGCGCCCTGCGCCAGTTCGGGCTCGAGGTCACCGCCACGCACGGCTTCTACGAGGCGCGCAGCGACCGGTCGGTCAACCCGGGCCGGGCCATCGTGCTCACCGAACGTGGCGACACCGTCACCGAGAACGTCCTCATGGCCGCGGCGCGGTACGAGGGCGAGACCGTCATCCGCAACGCCTCGTCGAACTACATGGTCCAGGACCTCTGCTTCTTCCTCGAGAAGCTCGGCGTGCGCATCGAGGGCATCGGCACGACGACGCTCACCGTCCAGGGCCGTGCCGCCATCGACGTCGACGTCGAGTACTCCCCGAGCGAGGACCCCATCGAGGCCATGAGCCTCATCGCGGCCGCGGTCGTCACCGACTCCTCGATCACGATCCGGCGCGTCCCGATCGAGTTCATCGAGATCGAGCTGGCGACCCTCGAGGGCATGGGGATGAAGTACAACCTCACGTCCGAGTACGTGTCGGCCAACGGCAAGACGCGTCTCGTCGACCTGACGACGATCCCCGGTCCGCTCAAGGCGCCGACCGACAAGATCCACCCGATGCCCTTCCCGGGCCTCAACATCGACAACCTGCCGTTCTTCGCGCTCATCGGAGCGGTCGCCGAGGGCAGCACGATGATCCACGACTGGGTCTACGAGAACCGGGCGATCTACCTCACCGAGCTGACCAAGGTCGGCGGTCGCGTGCAGCTGCTCGACCCGCACCGCGTCATCGTCGAGGGCCCGACGCGCTGGCGTGCGGCCGAGGTCGTGTGCCCGCCCGCGCTGCGGCCGGGCGTCGTCATCCTCCTCGCGATGCTGGCCGCGCCGGGCACGTCGGTGCTGCGCAACGTCTACGTCATCAACCGGGGCTACGAGGACCTTGCCGAGCGCCTCAACCGGCTCGGCGCCACCATCGAGGTCTTCCGCGACATCTGACTCCCCGACGCGCCGGGACGGGCTCCGGCTGTTCGCAGGCGGGGCCCGTCGCCACGGCGTACAGTGCGGCCACGCGGCGCGAAGGAGGGTTCAGATGTCCAAACGGCCCCACGAGAAGGCCCCGGCCGTCCGCTGGCTCGACGAGCCCGAGGAGCACGACTTCCCGGCGGCCCGGTCCTACCTCGCCCTCGTCGCAGGACCGGCCACCGTCGACGCCGCCGAGGCGGCCCTCCGCCGGGCGGAGGTGGCCCACTTCAAGGCCAAGGACATCCTCCGCGCGGCCCGGCTCGAGGTGCTCCCGGCCACCAACCCGCACGTGGCCTCCGACCTCGAGAAGATCCGTGCCGGCCACCCGCTCTCGCCCGTCCTGCTCGTCCGCGGCGACCTCGGCACCGGCAGGCCCGCGCAGGTCGCCGACGGCTACCACCGGGTGTGCGCCAGCTACCTGACCGACGAGAACACCGACATCCCCGTCCTCATCGTCGATGCTCCCGGATCGGACTGAGTCGGCGTGGGATTCGGCACCCTGGCTCTCATCAGCCTCGTCGCCCTCCTCGGCCCCCTCCTGTCCCTCCCCCGCCGGTTCCACCTCCCCGTCGTCATCGGCGAGCTCGTCGTCGGCATCGTGCTCGGACAGACCGGGCTGCAGGTGCTGCACGCCGGCGACCCGACGTTCGGCTTCCTGGGCCAGGTCGGCTTCGCGCTCGTCATGTTCGTCGCCGGCACCCACGTGCCGGTCCGCGACCCCGCTCTCCGTGCGGGTCTGCCGCGCGGGCTGACGCGGGCGGTCGCCGTGGGCGTGCTGTCCGTGCCGGCGGGGTGGGCGCTGGCCCACGTCTTCGGCACCGGCCACGCAGCCCTCTACGCCGTGCTCATCGCCTCGTCGTCGGCGAGCCTCGTGCTCCCGGTGCTCGACGGCACGCCGGTGCGGGGCCCGATGATGGTGCAGCTGCTCCCGCAGCTGGCCGTCGCCGACGCCGCGTGCATCGTCGCGCTGCCGCTGGCCATCGAGCCGGCGCGTGCGGGACAGGCCCTCCTCGGTGCGCTGGCGGTCATCGCGTGCGCCGCGGTGCTCTGGCTGTTCCTTCGCTGGTTCGTCGGTTCAGGACGCGAGCGCCGGGTGCGCGAGCTCAGCCGCGAGCACAGCCTCGCGGTCGAGCTGCGGGCCTCGCTCGCGATCCTCTTCAGCCTCGCCGCGGTGGCCTCCGCCGCGAAGGTGTCCGTCATGCTGGCCGGCTTCGCCGCCGGGATGGCCCTCGCAGCGGTCGGTGAGCCGCGCCGCGTGGCCAAGCAGCTCTTCGCGGTGACCGAGGGCTTCTTCGCCCCGATCTTCTTCGTGTGGCTGGGCGCCTCGCTCGACCTGCGCGAGCTGGTGCGGCACCCGAACGCGATCCTGCTCGGCCTGGCCCTCGGCGCGGCGGCGCTGCTCGCGCACGGACTCATGGTCCTGACGCGTCAACCGTGGCCCGCGGCGGTGATCACCGCCGCCCAGCTCGGGGTGCCGGTGGCCGCGGCCACGCTCGGCGGCACGCTCGGCCTGCTCGGTCCGGGGGAGGCGCCGGCCCTGCTCCTCGGCGCCCTGGTGACCATTGCGTCGACGGCTCTGCTCGCCGGACGTGTCCGGGCCCTCGTCCCACCCGACGCCTGCGCCACCTCCCGAGCCGCGTCGTCCGGGTCACCGACCTCACCGACCTCACCGACCTCACCGCAGACGCCCGGTCCGGCCGGCCCGGCCGGCCCGGCCGCGCCGGCCGCCGCGGGCTGAGCCCGACCGACTTGTCCCGCAC
>JAEWFB010000643.1 GCA_023389095.1 Actinomycetes bacterium | reverse complement strand
CCCCGAGACCGGCGAGCAGATCGTCGTCGACACCGACGACACGGCCTTCCGGGCGCGGGTGCGGCAGCTCGCCGACCAGCGCCGGGCCGAGCTGGAGCGCCTGACGCGTCGGGCCGGGGCCGACCTGCACCACGTGTCGACCGACGAGGACCTCGTCCGGGCCCTCGTGCGCGTGGCGACCGTGCGGCGCCGTCGGGCGGGGGCGCACCGGCCATGACGCTGACGTGGCCGTGGATGCTGGTGGGGCTGGCGGTCCTGCCGGTGCTCGTCGTGGCCTACCGGCGGCTGCTCGCCGCCCGGGCGGCCCGCGTGCGCGCCATGGCCGCGGAGGGGCTCGTCCTCGTCGAACGGCGCGACCGGCTCCGCCACCTCGGCCCCGCGCTGCTGCTCGCCGCCCTCGCGGTGCTCGTCGTGGCCCTGACGCGCCCGGTCGCGGCGGTGGCCGAGCCGCACCGGGAGGGCACGGTGGTGCTCGCGTTCGACATCTCGAACAGCATGGCCGCCACCGACGTGAAGCCGACGCGGCTCGAGGCCGCGAAGGCGGCCGCGCGGGGCTTCGTCGCCCAGCAGCCGGCCGACGTCCGCATCGCCGTCGTCGCGTTCGGCGGCACCGGCGTCGTCGCGCAGCGCCCGACCGAGGACCGGTCGGCGGTGCTCGCGGCGATCGCCCGGCTCAAGCCCCAGAGCGAGACGTCGCTCGCCGGCGGCATCCTCGGCGGGCTGAGCGCCATCGCCGGCCGGCCCGTCCACGCGCCGACCGACACCGAGAACGGGGCCAGCGACCAGACCCCGATCGGCTACTACGGCGGCACCGCGATCGTCCTGCTCACCGACGGCGAGAACACCTCCGGCGAGGACCCCCGCGGCCTCGCCGACTACGCGTCGGCCGCCGGGGTGCGGATCGACCCCGTGGGCCTCGGCACGCCGGCCGGCACGGTCATCGAGGTGGACGGGTTCAGCATCGCGACGGCGCTCGACGAGACCGTGCTGCGCCAGCTCGCGCAGACGACGGGCGGCACGTACCGGCGCGCGTCGGACGCCAACACCCTTGCGGCCGTGTACGACTCGATCCAGCTGCAGTGGACGGTCCGGTCGGTGCCGCACGAGATCACCTCACTCGCGGCCGGGCTGGCCGCGCTGCTCCTGCTCGCCGGGGCGATCGTGACCGTGCTGCGGCAGGGGCGGGTGGTCTAGGTGTCGTTCGGCCAGCCGCTGCTGCTGCTCCTCGTCCTCGCCGTGCCGGTGCTGCTCGGGGCCTACGCGTGGCAGCTGCGGCGTCGGCGCCGGCAGGCCGTGCGCTTCCCCGACGTCGCCCTGCTGCGTGCGGCGGGCGCGTCGCGCCGGTCGTGGCGTCGGCACCTGCCCGTGGCGCTCGTGCTCGGCGCGCTGGCGCTGCTCGGGCTGGGGAGCGCGCGCCCGACCGTCGAGGCCGACGTGTCGGCGTCGAGCTCGACGATCATCCTCGCGCTCGACGTGTCGGGCTCGATGTGCGCGACCGACGTCGCGCCCAACCGGCTCAGCGCGGCGCAGGCCGCGGTGCGCGACTTCGTCCAGCACCAGGACGACGCGACCAAGATCGGGCTCGTCGTGTTCTCCGGGTTCGCCCAGCTCGCGGTGCCGCCGACCGACGACCGGGACGCGCTGCTCCAGGCGATCGACGGGGTGACGACGGGGCGCGGCACGACGATCGGCGCGGCGATCCTGCGCTCCATCGACGCCATCGCCGAGCTCGACCCGAACGTGCCGCCGAGCGACCCCGTGGCCGAGCCGTCGACCGACGGGGCCGGGACGCCCGAGCCGGGGGCGCCGACGCCCTCCCCCACGGCGTCCGGCAACGGCTCCGGCACATCGGGCGCGGCACCGGGGGCGCCGGCGCCGGAGATCATCGTGCTGCTCACCGACGGCGCGAACACCCGCGGCGTCACGCCCGCCCAGGCGGCCACGCAGGCGGCGGCGCGCGGCGTCCGCGTCTACCCGATCGGGTTCGGCACCCGCAACCCGACGCGGCTGGCCTGCACCCTCGACCAGTACGGCGGCCTGCCGGGACCGGGCTTCGGGCGCGACGTCACCCCCGGCGGTTTCGGCGGCGCGCGCGCGGCCGACCTCGGTGGCCGCAACTTCCTGCTCGTCGACGAGGCGGCGCTGCGGGGCGTCGCGAAGACGACGGGCGGCGAGTACTTCTCGGCGCAGGACTCCGAGGGACTGACGAAGGTGCTCGCGAACCTGCCCAAGCACGTCACGGTCACCCGCCGGGCCGTCGACCTCAGCGCGGCCTTCGCCGGGCTGGCGGCGCTGGCGCTCCTCGCCGGCGCGTGGGTCTCGTTGCGGCAAGGGGCCCGCGCGTCGACGCGCCCCCGGGGACCTGACGCGCGGGGGCTTCCGGGTCAGCGGTGGCCGGAGCGGGCCAGCGTCACGAGGTCGCGCACGCCCGCTTCGGGCAGGTAGGCGCGGCTCAGGGCCAGGCCGATGCGCGGAAGCGCCGCCTCGTCGGGGAAGACGAGGTAGAGCGGCTCGGTGCGCGGCTGGAACTTCGCCTTGAAGGCGTGCAGCGACCGGAAGCCGTAGTACGGCTCGAGCGAGGCGCCGAGCCGGTCGAGGAAGGCGTCGAGCGTGCCCCGGTCGAGGGGGTCGAGGGTGTCGAGGGTGTCGAGGGTGTCGTGGACGGCGCTGGGCATCGTTCGCGCGAGCGGCGCCCCCGAGAGCGAGACGACCGTACAGCCCTCGTCCTTGAAGGCGAGGCACGCCGAGGCGATGAGGAACTCCATCGAGTACCGGAACCCGCCGGGCAGGCGACGCATGACATCGAGCGTCCACCCGGCCGGCTCGCCGCCACCGCTGGGGTGGAACGGCATCCACGACGTGACGCCGTGCACCGTCGTGTCGGCATCGACGGCCAGGCCGACGCGGACGCGCGGGTCGAGCGCCTCGTCCACCCCGCCGAGCGTGAAGCCCATCTCGGGCAGGCCCTTGTCCTCGACCCAGTCCGAGGAGATCGCCTTGACCTGCATCTGCAGGCCCCGCGGCATCTCGACCAGGGAGCCGAGCCGGAAGTGCACGCCGAGCTTGGCCGCCTGGTTGAGCGCGGTGCGCACGTCCTGCCACGCCTTGCCGACGAAGTCGAGCGCCGGCAGGTCGACGCACGCCTCCTCCGCCACCTGCAGGCAGTGCCAGCCCTGCGCCTGCGCGTGCCGCGACGCCTCCTCGGTCACCGTGAAGAGGCACGGCACGAGCCCCTGCGAGTGGACGGCGTCGGCGAAGCGGCCGAGCAGCGTCGACCGCTCGGCCTCCGTGGCCGCCACCGGGTCGCACAGTCCGATGGCGACGCCGGCGTGGACGCGGTAGGCGACGTAGCCGGGGACGTCCCTGGGCACGAACCACCGGTTCTCGGGCCAGGTCGTCATCCAGGCGAGCCGGTTGACCGTGCCCTGCTCGCGGAGCAGCGCCGTGGCCCGGGCGCGCTGGTCGTCGTCGGCCGGCGCGACGAGACTGCCGGTGGTGCGGCGGGCCCGGCGCGGCGACGGGTTGCGGAAGGCGTGCCGGCCGACGAGGAGCACGGCGAGGCCGACGCTGTTGCCGAAGATGTCCCACCCGGCCGCGAGCAGGCCCGGCTCGCCGACGACGATCATCCACACGTAGTTCGCCACCTGGAGGCCGACCACGACGACGAGCAGGGCCACGGCCCAGCGCCACGCGCGTCGACGCCCCTTGTAGAGCGACCGGGCCAGCCACAGCCACAGGACGATCTGGGCGACCCCGAACCAGAAGCCGGCGTCGCCCAGCTCCTGGGCCCGCGCCTCGGCCGACATCGTCACGGCGAACGGCCCCTCCGCGTGGGTGAAGGGGTGCAGGAACACCTCCACCGCGGCGACGACGAAGAACGCGCACGCGAGGAGCCGGAAGTCGCGGCGGGTCAGCTGCCGGGCGCTGAACGACGGCGACCGGCCCACGAGGAACGGGCCGAGGAGCAGACCGAACCCGACTCCGAGGACGTGCTCGGCGTCGGCGAGCGAGCCCATGTGGATGACGAAGAGCACGACGTACGCCACGAGCAGCGCCCGCACCCGGCCCCGCCACGGCGGGGTCAGCGTCACCGACGCGGCGGCCGCGGCGCCGAGGAAGCCGGCGGACGGACCCGCGTCGCGCACCGCCGCGAGCGTCGTGGTCCACACGTAGCCGTGACCGCGGGTCCCCCACAGCACGACGGCCGTGCCGAGCACGGCCACGACGTGGCAGGCCACGAGCGCGACGGCCGCCCGACGCGTCCCGAGGCGCCATTCAGCGAAACCGCCGAACAGCAAGAGCCCCAGGACGATCGGGACGTACTGGAAGGGCTTCGCCGCGAAGAACGCGCCGGCCAGCACGGTCCACCAGGCCCCGTCCTCCAGGGCCGGCAGGCCGTAGGTGACCGAGGCGTGGAGAGGCCGGTCGAGGAGCGGGTCCCACAGGGCCCGTGTCACGACCGACAGGGTCAGGATGAGGACGACGAGGGCGCTCGTCAGGGGTAGGCGACGCGTCACCGTCCAAGGACGGGACATGCCTCAATGCTCCCGCCGACGCGCCGGGCCCGCCGCCGGATTCCGAGATGTCGGGTCTGCGCGGTCCGCGCCGGGTCGGCCGGGAGGTTGACTGTGGGCATGACGACGCGCCTGCTCCTGATCGCCGACACGCACCTGCCCCAGCGCGCCAAGGACCTGCCCGCCGAGGTGTGGCAGGCCGTCGAGGCGGCCGACCTCGTGGTGCACGCCGGTGACTGGGTCGACGTCGCGACGCTCGACGCACTGGAGGCGCGGGCCCGCCGGCTCGTCGGGGTGGTGGGCAACAACGACCACGGCGTCCTGCGCGAGCGGCTGCCCGAGTATGCGTCGTTCGACGTCGACGGCCTCCGGTTCGGCGTCGTTCACGAGACCGGTTCGGCGTCCGGTCGTGAGGCGCGCTGCGAGGCGGCCTACCCCGACCTCGACGTGCTCGTCTTCGGCCACAGCCACATCCCGTGGGACACGACCTCGCCCCGGGGGCTGCGCCTGCTCAACCCCGGCTCACCCACCGACCGACGCCGCCAGCCCGCCTGCACGTACCTGACGCTGAGCGTCGACGCGGGTCGCGTGGGCGAGGTCGTCCTCCACGCGCTTCCGCTCCGGCCGGGTCGCGGGGGCTGAGCCCGCTCCGGGCGCCTTCCGTCCGGAACCGGTGCGAGCATGCGGGCATGAGCCCGAGGAGAGCGGCACCGAGTGCGGGAGCGACCGCGACACCGACAGCGGGAGCGACAGCGGGATCGAGAGCGGGATCGAGAGCGGGATCGAGAGCGGCATCGAGCGATGCCCACGTGTCGTGGCCCAAGGCCCTGGGCTGGCGCCTGGAGCGGCACCTGCTCGACCCGGTCGGTCCCGCGTCGGCGGCGGAGGTCGTGCGCCGGCTCGGTGCCGTGCTGTCGATGGACGAGTCGCTCGCCGACCTCGCCGTCGGCGCCCGCAGCACGACCGCGCGTCCGGGCGACCTCGCCGCGGCCGTGGTGGACGGCACGGTCGTCAAGGCGTTCGCGTTCCGCGGGTCGATGCACTACCTCTCCCCCGAGGACGGCGGCCTCTACCTGTCCATCCGCACCGCCGGGCGGCAGTGGGAGCTGCCGAGCTGGGTGGAGTACTACCGGCTGACGCCGTCGGACTGGCCCGACTTCCGGGCCGCCGTCCGCGAGGCATTGGCCGACGGGCCGCTGACGATCGGCGAGATCGGTGCGGCCGTGACCCGGCGCCCTGCCTACCGCCACCTGAAGACGGTGTTCGACGAGGGCGCCGGCACGCTCGTCAAGCCCCTGACCTGGCAGGGCGACATGAGCTTCGGGCCGCCCCGCGACGGGCGGCACACCTTCCAGCGCCTCGACACCAACCCGCGCTGGGCCGGCATCCCCGACCTCGAGGACGCCGGCCCGCGCGCCGTCTCGGCCTACCTGCGGACGTACGGCCCGGCGACCCTCGACCACGTGCACCACTGGCTCGGCAGCGGCCTGAGTGCCGGGCGCAGGCGGCTCGACCGGTGGGTCGCCGGGCTCGGCGACGCGCTGGCCGCCGTCGACGTCGAGGGCACGACCGCCTACGTCGTGCGGGACGACGTCGAGTCGCTCTGCGCCGCAACGGCGTCCGATGCCGTCCGCTTCCTGCCCGGGCACGACCAGTGGGTCATGGGCGTCGGCACCAAGGACGAGCGGGTCGTGCCGGCCCCGCTGCGGGAGGCCATGACCCGCAAGGCCAACCCGGTGGTCGTCGGCGGTGTCGTGCGCGGCACGTGGGCCCGAACGGGCGACGAGCTGACCCTCACCTGGCGCGACGCGGCGAGGCGACCCGACGCCGCGCTCCGGCGTGAGACCGCCCGTCTGGGCGAGGTTCTCGGCCGGGACCTGCACCTGGTTCCCGGTTCGTAGTCGGCTGGCAGTCGGCTGGCCGTCAGGAAACCCCCAAGTGCGCTTGGCAGCATCCGCGTGTGACTGCCCCGGAGCCTGCCACCACGCCAGCCGACACGTCAGCCGACACGTCAGCCAACACGTCAGCCAACACGTCAGCCAACACGCACGCCGCGTCCACCGGTGCTCGCGTCACCGTCCTCCCGCGACGCCTGGCACGCGTCCCGGAGCTGACCGTGCTCTTCTGGGTGCTCAAGATCCTGACGACCGGCATGGGCGAGACGGCGTCGGACTACCTGGCGCACACGATCGGCCCGGTGCTCGCCGTCGGGCTCTCCGGCATCGCGCTCGCCGCGGCCCTCACGGTCCAGCTGAGGCTCCGGCGCTATGCCCCCTGGGCCTACTGGACGGCCGTCGCCATGGTCAGCGTCTTCGGCACGGTCGCCGCCGACGTCGCGCACGTCGGGCTCGGCGTGCCGTACATCGCCTCGACCATCGGCTTCGCCGTCGTGCTCGCCGTGGTCCTCGTGGTGTGGCACCGCAGCGAGGGCACGCTGTCGGTCCACAGCATCGACACGACCCGGCGCGAGCTCTTCTACTGGGCCACCGTGCTCACGACGTTCGCCCTCGGCACGGCCGCCGGCGACCTCACCGCCGTCGTGCTGGGCCTGGGCTACCTCGGCTCGGCCGTGCTCTTCGCCGTCGCCTTCGCCGTGCCGGCGGTCGCCCACCTGCGTCTCGGCCTGGGCCCCGTCGTGGCCTTCTGGACGGCGTACGTCATCACCCGCCCGCTCGGCGCGTCGGTCGCCGACTGGATGGGGGTCTCGCACGCTCGTGGCGGCCTCGCACTCGGCACGGGAGCGATCACCCTGGCCTGGGCCGCGGCCATCGCCGCCATCGTCGGCTACACCGTCGTGAGCGGTCGGGCGCGCGCGGCCACGGTCGACGCCTGACGGCAACGCCCGGCCCACGCCCGACGGCAACGCCCGACGGCAACGCCCGACGGCCCACGCCCGACGCTCGGGCCGACGACTCGCCCACGACTCCCGCGCGTCCACGCGTCCGGACGCCGACACGGCTCGCTAGCGTTCGCAGGGTGAGCACCGACGAGCAGCAGGCAGTTCCGGTCTTCGACGTCGCGGCCGACCGTGCGGCCGTGCGCGCCGTCGTCGACGCGTTCCTCGACGCGTTCCGGTCGGGACCGGAGTCGCCGCAGCGGCTCGACCGCCTCCGCGAGCTGCTGTTGCCCCAGGCGATCATCGTCCGGACGTGCGGCCTCGACCTCGGCGTGTACGACGTCGACTCGTTCATCGCACCGCGGGCGGCCCTGCTCGCCGGGGGCTCGCTCGTCGACTTCCACGAGTGGTCGACCGGCGGTCGCATCGACGTGTTCGGCGACATCGCGGCGTGGTTCGGCGCCTATGCCAAGGAGGGCGTCCACGACGGCGAGCCCACCACGGGACGCGGCATGAAGTCGGTGCAGCTGGTCCGCACGCCGCAGGGCTGGCGGATCAGCGCGGTCGCCTGGGACGACGAGCGCCCGGGGCTCGACGGTCCGCCCGCAGGCCCCGACCCCGAGGTGGACACCGCCGGCGCTCCTGGCCCCGGCTGAGCCGAACCCGGCTGAGCCGAACCCAGCCGAGCCGAACCCGGCCGAGCCGAACCCGGCTGAGCCGAGCCCGGCTGAGCCGAGCCCAGCCGAGCCGAGCCCGGCCACGCCCGCCCGTCGTCACGGAGCGGGCGTGGCCACCCGCTACGTGACGTTGGCGAGCGTCAGGTGCGTGGCACAGGTCCAGGGCTTGGCGGTCAGGTCCTCGAGCTGGACCGGGGCCTCGGTCTCGTTGCGGTCGCCCGTCCACCGGTCGAGCCACTCGAACGGCCGGCCGTTCGCGGTGAAGACCGTCCGCGGCTGCCCCGCGCAGTAGTCCTCGCTCAGCGCGCCCTGGGCGGTCCACGGTCCCAGCATGGTGGGGCCGGTGGCGTACCCGGTCTTGACCTGGGTGGGCCCGGCGGCCGAGAGGTTCATCGGCGGTCCCGAGCAGTAGCCGCACTGCGGCGTGCCGTAGGTGAGCTGCCACGTGCCGTCGTCCCGCTTGAAGAGGCCGACTCCCTCCGCGGACGTGACCCCCGCCAGGGCGATCGCGTGGGTTCCCCTGCCGGTCCCGTCGGTCCAGCTCGGCGTCAGCTCCTCCACGGAGACGCTGCCCATCGAGCAGACGAGGGCGGCCGCGTCGCCGTCGGTGCCGATGCCGAAGTCGCCGTTGTTGAGGCAGGGCACCAGCTTGGGCTTGTGGTCGCTGCCGAACGGGGCGCCGGCGCCGGAGCCGCACGGCCCCATCGGCCCGTTGCAGCCCATGACCCAGTACGCGTTCTGTGTGTACGTGTAGTAGTCGTACGGGGCGTTGAACCAGAGCACCCACGCGCCGTCCGGGCGGTGCAGCATCCGCGGGTTGAAGCATCCGGCGCCCCTGATGCCGCAGATCGTGTTCCAGGTCTTGCCGTTGTCGGCGGTCCAGGCGGGGTCGCGCACGGTGGCGCGCGGGGAGAACAGCTGGCGCGGCGCCGACCAGGGCCCGGCGAGCGTCGGCGCGCTGCGGACGGCGAACCCGCAGAACGGGGTGTTGGCCCGACCCCACGTGAAGCCGCAGTCGTACTGCGTGCCGTACATGTAGAACGTGCCGTTGTCCTCGACGATCGTGCCGTCGTGCATGTCGAGCCCGATGTAGGTGCTGGTCGGCACGGGTGCCGGGGCGTCGTACCAGCCCTGGATGTCCACGACGACGTCGACCGCGCCGGCCCCGAGGTTGTGCGCCTTGAAGGCGCCGTCGACCCCGAGCCCGATGGCCTGGAAGCCCGCCGAGACCCCCGCGCCGTACGTCATGGTCGTCGTGGCGAGCGGCTCGGGCGCCCCGCTGGCCCAGAGCCGCAGGTTGGAACCGGCCGGTGCGGCCGCGACCGCGGCGACGTTGCCGACCACGGCGTTGACGCCGGTCGACGCCGCGGGGACGTTGCCGTTCGAGGTCACCGCGACGGCGCGGGCCTCGTACCCGGCGAGGGCCTTCTTCAGGGTCCTCGAGTCGTAGAGGCGCTCGGCGTCCGGATGGAACAGCCCACCCTTCGCGTCGTTGGCGAAGTAGCCGTCGACGTCCACGGCCAGGTCGACCGTGGCGCCGCGCACGAGGATGGAGAAGGACCGGTTCGCGCCCGCGAGCCCCACCGGGATGGTGAGCTCGGTCCGCGCCGACGGCGGGAAGTTCAGGGACGTCGTCGGAGCCCGCTGGCCCGTGGGGTACACGACGAGGTAGCCGCTCGTCGTCGACCGGTTGAGCACGATGAGGTGCACCATCGCGGCCGTCGCGGTGCCGGGCACCCGGGCACTCGTCGTCAGGGGGACGCCCAGCGTGGAGCTCGACGGGTACGGCTGCTTCTTCGCGCCGAGACCCGTGATCGTGTTGACGACGCGCGCAGGGACGTGCTGGTTGAGGTACCGGACGGGTGACGCGGTGGAGTAGTACCCCTGGATGTCGACGATCAGGTCCGTCCTCGTGCTCGCGCTGACCCGGATCGCGCCGTCGGTCCCGACGGGGACCACGGCCGAGCTCGACACCGTGCGACGCGCCACGTAGTTCATGTACGTGACCGACGCGTTCGGGGCCGCCGTGCTGCTGCTGTCCGCGCGCAGGAGGCCGCTGCCCGACGGGCTGACCACCGTGAACGACACGGCCACGGCCACGACCCCGGTCCGAGGCACGCCGGCGACGCCACCCACGGGGATGCGTCGCCACGTCCCCGCGGGCATGGGCGTCGAGTAGGGCCCCACCCGACTCCAGGGCCGGGTGTCCAGCGCGCGACCCGCGGTCGCGACGAACCCGCCACCCGCCGACGAGACGGCGGCCGTGACCGCCGCCGGAGCCGGCGTCGCGACCCCGACCGCGGCGTCCGCCCCCGTCGCCCCCGTCACAGCGATCAGCAGCGACGACGTCGCTGCTGCCAGAACCGATACAACCTTTGCGCCGTTCCGACGCCACATCCGATGACTCACAGACCTTCCTTTCCCGGAAGGAAGGTAGTAGGGGAAATCGGACCGCGGGCCGAAATCGCCGAACCGGTCCGACGCCCTCGCGTGGCAGGACGACAGGGGTGTTCCGGGCACCCGACGCGTTCCCTTGCCGCAGGCCGGGGTCGGTGCGCATGCTCGACTCATGGCCATCGACCTGCACCAGCAGTGGTTCCGCGACGTCGCCGAGCTGCGGTACGCCGCCACCCCGAAGCGTCTGCGCGCGGTCCTGGACGGGCAGACCGTCATGGACACCCACGACGCCCTCCTCGTCTACGAGCCGCGACGCGTCGTGCCCTGGTACGCCGTCCCGCCGGGCGACCTCCACCTCGAGCTGACCGAGCACGACCCCGCCCCGGTGCCCGAGCTCCACGCCCCGGTCCTCTCGCCGCGCCACAACGAGTGGCACACGGTCCCCGGCCGGTCGCTGCATCTCGACGGCCACGGCGAGGTCGCCTTCCGGCCCGACGACCCGGCCCTCGGCGGTCGGCTCCTGCTGCGGTGGGAGCCGTTCGAGTGGCTCGAGGAGGAGGAGCCCGTCATCGCCCACCCCCATGACCCGTTCAAACGGATCGACGTGCTGCGCAGCGGCCGCCACGTCCGCGTCGAGGTCGACGGGGTCGTCGTCGCCGAGTCGACACGGCCGACGATGCTCATCGAGACCGGCCTGCCCGTGCGCTGGTACCTGCCGCGCGAGGACGTCCGCCTCGACCTCCTGACGCCGTCGGACACCCACACGGCCTGCGCGTACAAGGGCGTCGCGTCCTACCTCAGCGCCGAGAACGCCCCCGACGTCGCGTGGTTCTACCCCGACCCGCTCCACGAGGCGCTCCAGGTCAAGGACCTCGTCAGCTTCTGGCGGGCCGCCGTCGTCACCGTCGACGGTCGACGCGTCGACACCTCGATGCCGGGCGAGCGCTGAGTCCCGGCCCCGGCGCCGACGGCGTCAGTACTCGCCCTTGATGACGAAGAAGGAGCCGCGGATCGTGCCGGCGAGCTTCGACTTCTGGCGCGCGAACTTGAAGGCCGACAGCTCCTCGGGCGCGTCCATCCCGTCGCACAGCTTGAACCCGACGGCCCGCTTGCCGCCGTCGGCCACGGTGTACATGACGTTGATCGACAGGCCCGACTCGTAGAACACGTACGCCATCCGGATGCCGTCGACCTCGAACGCGGTCGCCTCCAGCGGCGGCGAGGCGATGACGATGCCGCGCTCCTGCTCGAGGACCCGGCTGACGAGGTCGACGGTGTCCTTCGCCTCGGCGGCGGGCTCGGTGGTGAAGGTGTGGTCGAACTTGTTCTTGTAGTAGCGGGCCTCGTTGGCCCGCAGCCCGGCGAGCGCGTCGGCGTGCGGCGAGGACTCCAACCCGACCGTGGAGACCTCGGTGAAGTCGACGACGTAGGACATGGCCACCTCCGGATTCGACGCCTGGACGTCACGAGGCTAGCCCGCCGGGGTCCGGAAACGGCGATCCCGCGTCAGCAGGCGTCGAGGCGCGGCGGGCCCGCGTCGGCACGCGTCGGCACGCGTCGGCACGCGTCGGCCCGCGTCGGCACGCGTCGGCCGGCCCGGCCTGCCCGGTCCACGGCGTCGGTGGATCGGTCTAGGGTCGGCGCCATGG
>JAEWFB010000627.1 GCA_023389095.1 Actinomycetes bacterium | reverse complement strand
CCGGGCCCTTCTTCTCGAACTCCTGCTTCCAGATCTGGAAGCGGTAGATGTCGGGGATGTTCGTGTCGAACATCGGCGAGTCGTGGTTCGAGATCGCGTTGAGCGACGGGATCGGCGACTGGACGTTCAGCCGCAGCGACGGGTCGACGAGCTGGGCGGGGTCTCCCCCGGCGTCGACGCTCTTGGTGGCGCAGTAGTACCGCTGCCACGTGGCGCCGGCGGGCTTGTTCTCCCACATCATGAACTCGCCGAAGTTGCGCACGCTGTTGCCGGCGGCCGCGGCCGCGGTCCAGAGGAAGCCCGAGCGCTGGTGCCCGAGGACGTCGTCCTCGGTGTCGTAGCTGCGGGTGTACTCTCCGGCGCTCGACTCCGTGTACTCCGGGTTGTCGCCCTGCATGAGCCAGTTGTGGCCCTCGGCGGAGTTGGTGCCGACGTCGTAGGTGTTGTCGTAGAGCCCGAACTGCCTGGCGAGGGCGTGCTGGTTGGGGGTGACGGTCGCGCCGAACTGGGACAGTGAGGCGTCGCCGTTGCCGCGCGTGTCGTCGCCGTAGACCTGGTCGTAGGTGCGGTTCTCCTTGACGAGGACGAAGACGTGCTTGATCGTCGACGGGTCGCCGATGCGCTTGGGGACGGGCACCGCCTTCTGCTTGTCGCCCGTGGCCGCCTTGACGTCCGTCTTGCCCGGGCCCCAGCCGTTCTGGGCGAACACGGTTGCGGTGGCGCTCGCGACCTGGTCGTCGCCGGGCAGGGTGAAGCGCGTCAGCGACGCCGTGGTGCCGTGCGTGCCGTGGCCCGTGGCCGGGTCGGTGCCGGGGCCCTGCTTGAAGGTGATGAGCGGGCCCCGAGCGTCGATGCCACGGGTGTTGGTCACGACGACCTTCCCACCGGCGGTGGCGATCTCCGAGGGGTAGTAGTCGGTCGGGAGCAGCCCGATGAAGTTGACCGGCTCCTGCGGGTCTCCGTGGTAGCGGTACACCGCGACGGCGTTGGCCCGACCGAGCGTCACGAGCAGGTGGCCGTCGGGCGTCAGGGTGACGCCGTTCGGGTGGTACCCGACGCCGGAGCCCTGCCACGGCTGGGTGCTGATGGTCTGGACGACCTTGTCGGTGTCGGTGTTGACGACCGAGACCGTGTCGTCGACGGTGTTGGTGACGAACAGGGCCTTGCCCGACGCGGACATCGCCGTCGGGTGCAGCCCGACCGGGACCGAGCGGACCTGGGCGTCCGGCGAGCTCGTGTCGATGACGCTGAGCGTGCCGGTGGTCGCGGTGCCGAGGGTGGCGTCGGCCGGGACCTGCGTGCCGTAGGAGTTGATCGTCGTCTCGCCCGACTCGGGGAACCGGCCGCCCTCGTTGCTGACGTAGAGCTTGTCGCCGACGAAGGTGAGGTGACGGGGGGCGATGCCGGTGGTCCAGCTGCGCGTGACGGTGCCGGCCACCGGGTCGATGAGCACGACGCGGTTCTGCCCGTTGGCCGCGGCGTAGAGCCGGGACCCGTCGGGCGAGAAGACGGCCTTGCCGGTCAGGGCCTGGGCGCCTCCGACGGCGGGGATGGCGACCTTGGTGCCGGCCCCGAGGGTGCCGTCGGGGTTGACCGGGTAGCGGGTCAGGCCGGTGGCCTGCGGCACCCAGAGGAACTTCCCGTCCGGCGAGTAGGTCGGGCCCTCCTGCCCCACCGTGTTGTCGGACACCTTCTGGTTCGCCGAGGCGGCGCTGCCGACGGTCCAGACCAGCTTGTAGGTGCTGAGGTCGAAGATCTGCAGGGAGATCGAGCGGTCGTTGCTCGTGGCGGCGAGGAAGCGGCCGTCGGAGCTGACCGTCGAGCCCATGAACTTGCCGAGCTCGGTCACCAGCCGCTCGCCGTACGGCTTGATGACCTGGTTGGAGGAGACCTGCAGGCCGGAGGCGTACTCGGTGCCGACCTGCTGGTCGCCGAACCCGATCGTGCTCGCGTAGGCCTCGACGGCGCCGCCGGCCACGATGATGGCCGCGGTCGAGGCGAGCACGATCCGGGCCCGACGACCTCGGGTGAAGGCGGCGCCGCGCTGGGCGTCCTCGCGTCTGTGTCTGGTCACGTGCATGGGTCAGTCATCCCTTCGGGGTGGGGTCGAGCAGGTCGACGGTTCCGTCGAGCTGCCACAGGGGGTTGGGGGCATCGCCGCGAGAGGTCCGTACGGTGAAGCTGCCGTTGACCTCCTTGGGCCCGTCCCCGTCGGCGACGTACCGCCCGTCGGCGGTGACGTCGAGCTGGTAGATGGCGGTGCCCACAGCGCTCGCGCCGGGCAGGTGCCAGGTCACGACGCACCGCCAGTCGGCCCCGGGGCCGGTGTCGTCGACGCGGCTGCCGCCCTTGTCGCAGGACGCGGTCGCGGCCAGCTGCGCCTCGGTGACCGGCGCGCGGTGCAGCTCGGCGGCCTGGAGGCGGTACAGGTGGGCGAAAGCGGTGGCGAGCGACGCCTCGAGCTTCGGTCGCTCGATGCCGGTGCCGGTGCCGCCGGCGGGCGCGGCCAGTGCGACGAGAAGGGCCGTCACGACGGTGAGGCCCATGAGCGGGGCGGCCGCGAGCGCCGCGCGGCGGCCCGACCCGTCGTGGGCCAGGTCGGTGAAGTCACGACGCAGGAACAGGCGCAGGGCCAGCGCGGTGGCCACGGCCGCCCACGCGAGGCTGACGACGAGACCGAGCACGAGCGGCCCCGTCTGGGCCGGGTCGGTGAACAGGCCGCGCCACGCGACGAACGCCTGGGTCGGCAGCGCCATCCGCACCGCGAGGGGCAGTGGCAGCAGCTGGGCGAGGGTCATGACCGAGGCGACCACCGCCGGCACGAGCAGCCCCATCGGCGAGCGCCCGAGCACGACCGAACCGAGCAGGCCGAGCGCCGCGAAGGCGGCCGTCGGTGCGAGCACGACGACCCAGGCGAGCACGACGTCCCGCGCCGCCGTGGCGGGCTCGAGCACCGAGCCGTCGAGGCCGACGAGCGGGTGGTTGCCGATGCCGACCAGGCCACCGGCGACGCTCGAGACGGCCAGCAGGACCACGACGAGCCAGATGACGGTGAGGCTCGCGAGCGCCTTCGCGGCGAAGATGCGCCGGGGCGAGCGGACGGCCATGAGCAGGTGGCGCCACGTGCCGATGCGGTCCTCGGCCGCGAACGCGTCACCGGCGACGAGCGAGGTGAGCAACGGGAGGCCGTAGGCGCACGCGGCGTCGAGGACGACGAGCGACCCGGCCCACCCGCTCGTGCCCATCCACCGCCCGAACACGGTGTCCGCCGGCAGCGAGGTCTGGTTGCCCATGACGGCCACGAGCACCCCGGGACCGACGAGCGCCGCGACCAGCACGAGGCGGATCCGCCACAGCGACAGGGACTTTCGCAGCTCGAAACGGTAGGTGTCGAGCAGGGCCGCGGGGCGGGGACCGGGCACGGCCACGATCCTTGCTCGGGGGGCGGTCGTCGCGGTCATCGGGTCTCCTCGGTGGCGTCGGTGACGTCGGTGGCGTCGCCGGCGGGACCGGACGCGTCGGGGGCGTCGGTGGCGTCGCCGAGGTCGGTCAGGGCGAGGTAGGCGGACTCGAGGGGGGGCACGACTGGCGCCAGCTCACGGACGGCCACCCCGGCTCCGACGAGCCGCACGACGAGCTCGTCCATCGCCGCGACGCCGCCGCGCACCACGAGTCCACGGCTCGACACGCGGCCCGGCGGATCGTCCGCCGGCGGCGTCCGCAGGCCCCGCACCCCCAGAGCCAGCCGGGCCGCCTCGGCGGGGTCGGAGGTCACGACCCGGTAGTCGACCTCGCGGCTCTCGAGTGCCAGCTTGTCGACCGGCCCCGTGAACACGACGCGACCGGTGGCGAGCAGCGTCACCTCCGTGCACAGTGCCTCGACGTCGTCCATCCGGTGGCTCGAGAGCACGACCGCGGTGCCGGCGTCGGCCAGCCCCGCGATGACGCCGTGCACGTGGTTCTTGCCGGCCGGGTCCAGGCCGTTGGCGGGCTCGTCGAGCACGAGCAGGCGTGGCTCGGTCAGCAGCGCCGCCGCGAGCCCCAGTCGCTGGCGCATCCCGAGCGAGAAGCCCCGGGCGAGGTCGTCGGCGACGGCGCCGAGGCCGACCTGATCGAGCGCACCACCCACCTCCGCGGGCGCGGTACCGCGGCCGCGGAGACGCGTCAGGGCCTCCAGGTTCTGGCGCGCGGTCAGCGTCGGGTACAGCCCGGGACCGTCAACGAACCCGGCCACGCCGTGCGGCACCGACAGCACCCGCCCGAGGGGCTCCCGGAGGATCTCCAGCGTGCCCTCGTCGGGCAGCGCGAGACCGAGCAGGAGGCCGAGCAGCGTCGTCTTCCCGGCTCCGTTCGGCCCCACCAGGCCGTGGACCTCGCCCTCGGCGACGTCGAGGTCGACGCCGTCGAGCGCGACGACCGCGCCGAAGGTCTTGGTGAGGTTGCGGGCCCTGACGGCCGGTGTCGTCTGCATGGGCGATCCCGTCGGTGGACGAAACGGACACCGAGGAACCTAGGGACGGGTGCCTGAATCGACGGGGCGACGAGGCGAACGCCGCGTTAACGAGCCGGGGCGTACCGGGGGGTCGTGCAAGCAGCTGTTGAGGTGCAAGGGACCGTTGACTCCGGTGCAGCAGGGTGTTGGACGGGAGCCGTGGCGAGGACGCGGCCGCCGGGGTCTCCGAGGACGGCCCGGCTCAGGTCCTCCGGCGACACCCCGACCGTGCGGCCCACGCTGGCCAGCGCCCGCCTGACCAGGGCTCGGCCCGCCTCCGGGCTGACCGGCTCCCAGCCGGTGAGGACCTCACGCGCCCCGGGTTCGTAGCCCATCCAGGCGTCCAGCCGCCAGCCCGGTGGGAGCTCGACGGTGAGGTCGCCGTCCTCGGCCAGGCGCAGGCACCCCAGGGCCACCGGCCCCGAGCGGAGCGGCACGTGGAGCCGTCGGCCGCGCCACCGCAACGTCATCGGACCCGGCGCGGCGACGCGTGCCAGGGGGCGCGCCACCACCGTGACCGGGCCGAGCCAGAAGTCTGGCAGCGCCACGGCGACCGCGCCCTCGCGCAGGGCAGCGGTGCCCACCGGTTCGAAGCAGCTGGTCCCGTACGCGTCGTAGGCCATGTCGAGCACTGCCGGCAGGTGCGGCACCCGGCCACGCCTCCCGCTCTCGTAGTTGTGGACCTGCATGGCGGACACGGCCGGCGGCCCCTCCGCTCCGGCCGAGCGCGGGTTCCGGCCGAGGACCAGTCGCGAGGCCACCTCCGCGGCGTCGGCCTGCGAGAGTCCCCGGGCGGCCCGCAGACGCCGGTGCAGGGCGCGTCGACCCTCGGGTGTCCGCGGGGGCGCCGGATCGTCGAGCGGCGCGCACGGTGGCACGACGTCGACTCCCCCGCGCCACTGCGCCTCGAGGGCGTCCCACCGCGCGCCGTCGACGAGCGCTCGCAGCCGGGCCCGCAACGCGTCGGGGTCGCCGCCCGACAGCTGCTGCACGCTGCCGACCAGCAGGCCGAGCATCGGGTCGCTCGGACGGGTCAGCACGACGTCCCTGAGGCCGACCGAGGAGACCGTCGGCACGCCCAGCCAGTCCGGCGGAACCCCACGGCCGAAGTCCACCCAGACGGGAACGTCCGTCTGGACCGTGACGGCCCAGTTCGGGTCGAGCCGCGGAGCGACCATGAACAGGCCCTCGGGCCCCACGTCGTGGTCGAGGCCGAAGGCGAAGACCCTGAAGCGCGCGAGCCCCCGGAGCCGGCCGGCCCGGCGCGGCCGGATCCACGCCCACACGGGGCCGGTGTCGTCGTGGAACGCGTGGCCCCAGCGGGTCCGCGGCTCCAGCAGCATCGTCCCGATCGCGACGCAGAGCCCGACGAAGCAGCCGCCGGCGGCGAGCACGACGTCGAGCTCTTCCAGGGCCCGCAGCGAGATCCCGCGCACCCCGGTCTCCCAGGCGCTCACGGCCGCCGAGGTCACGCCCAGCTGCTCGCCGAGCTCGGCCTGGGTACGACCGCTCGCGCGGCGCCACGCTCGCAGCAGGGACCCGGGTGAGCTGAGCACGACACGGCAGGCTAGGGCCGGGACGTGAACGGCGGGCGACGCCCCAGGGGCGCGGGGACGAACGAACACCGGGGCCGTACCCGGTGGGGGTACGGCCCCGGTGGTGTCCCCGGCGGTTCCGCGTGCTGTCCGGACGCGTCCGGCGGGTCAGCGCCTCAGGGCGTCTTCGTCGCGCTGCCCTGGGGAGCGGCGGCCGCGGCCCGCTGCAGGGCCTGCTCGAGGCGCGTCTGGGCCTGCCCGTAGGCGGCGAAGTCGCCGCGTTTGAGCGCCGCCTGACCGTCGTTGAAGGCCGCCTCCGCGTCCTTGATCGCCTGGGCCAGCGCAGCCGCGTCGGGCGTGCCCGTCGGGGCGGGCGTCGACGTCGTCGGGGTCGGTGTCGGGGTCGGCGACCCGCCGGCGCCGCCCGTGGCCGGGGTCGACGGCGTGTTCGCCCCGGTGTCACCGGCCGAGGCGCCGGACTGGCCCTCGAAGAGGTCGTTGAGGGCGAGGTCCAGCGAACCCGCCCAGGCGATCTTGTTGCCGAACGAGACAGCCACCGCCACGAGACGCGGGTAGGAGCCCGACTGCGACCTGGCCTGCGAGTAGATCGGCTGCACGTAGAGCAGGCCACCCCCGACCGGGAGCGTCAGCTGGTTGCCGAAGATCACGGCGTTGCCGTTGGAGTTGGTCGTGCCGATGTACTGCGCGAGGGTCGAGGGCAGCTCGGGATCCTTGGACGACACCGCCGAGCTGCGCATGGCGTTGTAGACCTGGCCCGGGCCGTTGACGGTGCCTCCCGTGGTCTCGAGCAGGCGCATCGACCCGTAGTTCGGTGACTTCTTCCCGGTCTCCGAGCCGGCGTCACCGTCGACGGCGAGGAAGCCCGACAGGACGTTGCGGTCGCCGGTCGGCATGAAGGTCGAGGTCAGCGAGAACGCCGGGCTCGTCTGGTCGGGCATGGCCAGCGACAGGTAGTACGGGGGCTGGGGGAAGGACTCGGTCTGCGTCGGGTCGTCGGGCACGCGCCAGAAGTTCTGGCCGCCGTAGAAGGAGTTGGCGTCCTTGTCGTGGTAGCGCTGCAGCAGCTGGCGCTGCACCTTGAAGAGGTCCTCGGGGTAGCGCAGGTGCTCCATGAGCGAGCCCTTGATCGCCGACAGCGGCTGGACGGCGCCCGGGAAGATCGACATCCACGCCTTGAGGACCGGGTCCTGGGTGTCCCACTGGTAGAGCTTGACCGAGCCGTCGTAGGCGTCGACGGTGGCCTTGACCGAGTTGCGCACGTAGTTGACCTGCCCGCCCTGCACGGCGCGCACCGCCGTGCGGGTGCTCGTCACGGCGTCCTCGGTGGCCGAGTCGAGGGTCGTCATCTCCGAGTACGGGTAGTTCGCGGACGTCGTGTAGCCGTCGAGGATCCACTGCACGCGCCCGTCGATGACCGCCGGGTAGGCGTTGCCGTCGAGCGTCAGCCACGGTGCGACGCGCTGCACCCGCTCGCGCGGCGTGCGGTAGTCGAGGATGCGCGAGTCGTTGGTCACGGCGTCGGAGAGCAGGAAGTTGATCTCGCGGTACTTGATGGCGTACGCGAGCCGGCGCAGCCCGTCGAGCTGGACCCCGCCCGTCCCCTGGTAGGCGTAGGTGATCTGGCCGGTGCCGTTGGGGTCCGGGTAGTCGAACTCCTTCTTGCCGCCGCCGACGATCGAGTAGTCGGGCGAGTACTCGCCGAAGTAGATGCCCGGCTCGTACTTGCCGAGGGCGCCCTGGGTGCCGATCTGCGACTCGAAGAACGTCGGCTCGCCGTCGTCGTCGCGGGTGTTGCCCTTGGCCGCGACGACGCCGTAGCCGTGGGTGTACACCGTGTGGTCGTTGAGCCAGTTGCGCTGGCCGTCGGGCACGCCGTTGAGGTCGAGCTCGCGCGCCGCGATGACGGTGTCCTGCAGCTTGCCGTTGAGGCGGTAGCGGTCGACGTCGAGGACGTCGGCGAACTGGTAGTAGCCCTTGCTCGCCTCGAGCTGCTTGAACGTCGGGCTGACGATGTTCGGGTCGATGAGGCGGATGCCGGGGACCGTCGCGGCGTCGCCCCGCAGCTGCCCGGGCGCGGCGATGGTCTTGGTGTCGTAGGGCTGGACCTTGATCTGGTCGATGCCGTACGCCGCCCTCGTCGCCGCGATGTTGCGTTGGATGAACGGCACCTCGAGCGACTTCTCCGACGGGCGCACCTTGAGCGACTGGATGAGCGCCGGGTAGATGCCGCCGACGGCCACGACGATGACGGCCAGCACGGCGACGCCGACGAGCGGCAGCCGCCACGACCGGGTCCAGATGACGGTGAGGAACATCAGGGCGCACATGACCGCGGCGAGCGCGAGGATCCCCTTGGTCGGGATGTCGGCGTGCGCCTGGGTGTACTGGATGCCGGTGATCTTCGTGCTCTGCGCCGTGGCCAGGTTGTAGCGGTCGACCCAGAACGCGACTCCGCGCACCAGCACCAGGGCGGCCGCGATGACCGACAGGTGCACCCGCGCCGCCTGCGTCGAGCGCATCTTCTGGCTCGCGACGATGCCGCCGTAGAGGTAGTGCGTGAAGGCCCCGGTGATGAAGCCGATGACGAGGATCATCGTCAGGAAGGCGATGACGAAGTTGATCCACGGCAGGTCGAAGACGAAGAAGCCGATGTCGAGGCCGAACTCCGGGTCCGTGGTGCCGAACGGGCTGCCGTTGCGCCAGAGCAGGAAGGTGTCCCACTGGGTCGCAGCGGACAGGCCGGCGAAGAGGCCGATCGCGAGCGGGGCGGCGACGGTGGCCGTGCGACGCATCGGCTCGACGAGCTGCCGGTAGTGCTCCATCGCCTGGGTGTCCGGCGAGGGCGCGTAGATCGGGCGGGTGCGGTAGGCGACGTGGATGCTGGACCACACGACGGCTGCCGTGATCAGGCCTCCGACGACGCCGAGGACGATCTTCGTCACCAGCTGCGTGGTGAAGACGGAGGAGTAGGAGACCGACTGGTACCAGAGGACCTCGGTCCAGAACTGGGCGGCGATCGCGAGGACGACCACGAGGGCGCCCGCGACGACGAGCGCCGTGACGAGGGGACGCCGCGCGGGCGGCAGCGCGCCCTCCGGACGGCGCGGGGAGCCCCCGGCGCCGTCGTCGAAGTTGCGCGGAGGGGGACCGAAGTTGCTGTCGCTCACGTGGAGTTGCCTCGGGTGCTGGGGCGGGCAGGGGGGTCGGACGGGTTCGGCTCCGCCGACGGTGGCGGCCGGAGCCGCCAGCCAAACCATAACCCGGGGACCCGTGCGGTCCGGCGAGCCGATACCGCACCGTGACACTGACCTGGACACGGACCGGGACACGGACCGGGACACGGACCGGGACACGCGCCGTGACAGCGGCCCGGGTCCGGGCGCGTGGGACGCCGGGGCATGCGGCAGCATGGTCGCGTGACCTCGCAGCCCGTCATCGACCCCCTTGCCGTCGCCGCCCTCGACACCGAGCGCCACGTCGCCGCGTCCGGATGGGACCAGCCGGCCCGCCTCTTCGCGCTCGTGCGCACGTCCGACCTCCTCGAACGCGAGCCCCAGCTGCGCGCCGGGATGGGCCCGTCCGACCTCGCCGAGGGGGCGCTGACGGCCATCGAGCAGGAGGGCCTGCCGCAGACGAGCTCGCTCGAGACCCTGCTCGGCCGCATCGCCTGGCCGGCGGAGGTCGACGGCTGCGCCTTCGCCATCGAACGGATGGTCGTGCCGCCGGAGGCCGAGCGTCACCTGCCGACCCGCTCCGAGGACGCCGTCGAGGCGCTCGCCTCCCACC
Organism: Actinomycetes bacterium; assembly: GCA_023389095.1. Taxonomy (GTDB): domain Bacteria; phylum Actinomycetota; class Actinomycetes; order Actinomycetales; family Dermatophilaceae; genus Monashia. The sequence goes on along the minus strand of JAEWFB010000627.1, from coordinate 3,840 downwards.
CCGACCGCAAGGACGTGCGCCTGCTCGTCGCGGTGCTGCGCGACGGCACCTCCATCTGCCTGCTGCGCCAGCGCGAGCACGACTCCGACGACGCCGTGGCCACCGGACGCGACCTCGCACCGGGGCTCATCGAGGCGCTGCGCGCCACCCTGACGGACTGAGGCGCCGGCCCCGAAGAGCGGCCCCGAAGAGCGGCACCGGTGAGCGCGCCGACGATCGCGCTGACGGAGACGCGTCGGCTCAGCAGTGCGGCAGCGAGCCCGTCCGGTCGGCGGCGATCGCCTCGACGGCGTCCCTGGCCTGGGCGAAGGTCGACACCTTGACGACGTTGAGGCCGTCGGGCACGTGGTCCACGACCTCGTCGCAGTTGTCCGACGGCGCCAGGAACCACGTCGCGCCGTCGGCGCGGGCGCCGGCGAGCTTCTGCCGGATGCCACCGATCGGGCCGACGTTGCCGCTGTCGTCGATGGTGCCGGTGCCGGCGATCTGGTGGTTGTTCGCGAGCGCGCCGGGCGTCAGCTTGTCGTAGATCCCGAGGCTGAACATGAGGCCGGCCGACGGCCCGCCGATCGAGCCCGCGTCGATCTTGATGGTCGCCGGGAAGTCGTGCTCGAGGGTGAGGATGACGCCGAGCGCCGTGCGCCCCTGCTGTCCCTCGATGGTCGGGACGCTGACGGTGACGTCCTTGCCGTCACGCACCACGATGAGCTGGACGGTGTCGCCGGGGCGACGCTTCTGCAGCGCCGTCCGGACGTCGTCGGCCGACGTGATGTCGGTCCCGTCGACGCGGACGATGCGGTCCTTGGGCTGGAGCAGGCCCTTGGCCTTGGACTGCTGGCTCAGCTGGGCGATGACGATGTGCGTCGGCACGTTCTTGCCGATGGCGCGCAGGGCCACGGCGGTGGCCTCCTCCTGCGAGCCGGCCATCTGCACGGCGTTCTCCTCGGCGACCTGCTCCTCGCTGACCTGCGGGTCGAAGACCTGGTCGACGGGGTAGACGTCTCGCGCCGGGTCGACCCACGCGCGCAGGACGTCCCACAGGTCGACCGGGTAGCCCGGGCCACCCTCGACGCGGACCGTCGTGAAGCGCAAAGACCCGTCGGTCGGGTAGGTGGGCAGGCCCGAGACCGAGATGATCGGCGTCTTCTTGCCGTCGGCCGAGACCCCGAGGGTGTCCTGCGTCGGGCCGGGACTCATGATCGCGTAGGGCAGGTGCACGAGCGAGCCGACGACCATCGCGACGAGGAAGGCGAAGAAGAGCCCGAGGACGACCTTGTTGCCGCGGGTCAGGCGGCCGTCGTCGGCGGGGCGGGCACCGGGAAGAGCCTGGTCCGGCGTGCCAGGGGTGCCGGGCGGGACCGTGCCGGGCTGCTGGTCCGGCACGCGCTTGATGGTCCTCACGGCAGGCCGACCCACTCGTCGGCGCCGTCGGTGAACTGCTGGTGCTTCCAGATGGGAACGCTCGCCTTGAACTCGTCGATGAGGGCGCGGCACACCTCGAAGGCCTCGCCGCGGTGCTCGGCACTGACCCCGACGACGACGGCGACGTCGCCGACCTCGAGGTGGCCGACCCGGTGGACGACGGCGATCCGCACGACCCGGCCGTCGGCCGCGAGCTTCTCGGCGAGCTCGCGCGCGACGACGGCGGCCTGCGGGTGCGCCGAGTAGTCGAGGTGGCTGACGCCCTTGGCCGCCGGTGCGTCGGGCGTGCCGGACGTCGCGGCCGGACCGTCGTGGTCGCGGACGGTTCCCACGAAGAGGCACGTGCCGCCGGCGCGGGGGTCGGACACGCTCGCGAGCACCTCGTCGACCGACAGGGGTGCCTCGCGGATCTCGGCAAGGGTGACCGTCACGCGGGCCATCGTATGCTGCCCGGCCGTGGGACGCGCCCGCTGTGCGCGACGGCGGGGAACCAACGCGGCGCGTCCGTGGTTGTCTTGGAGAGACAACCGACAGCGGCGATGGGGATGAGCAGGATGGCCGACGACCAGGGCCCTCGACAGGACGACGGACAGCCTGACGAGCACGACGACCGGCAGCCGGACGAACAGTGCGCCGAACCGCGCGACGAGCAGCGGGGCGAACGTCCTGGCGACGTGTCCCGGGACCACCTCGAACAGGGCTCCGCGCCCGACGACGCCTCGGCCCTCTTCGGCGCCGACAGCCCGTTCGGGTTGCCCCTGCGCCGACCCGGCGCCGGTGGGGACCTGCCGACGGGCGACCTCAGCGCGATGCTTGAGCACGTCCTCGGCGAGGCGGCCGGCAACCCCGAGCTCGCCGAGGCGATGCGCAGCATGGGCGTCGACCTCACCGACCCCGCCACCCAGGCGGCGATGCGGGCCCAGCTCGGCACCTTCATGGCCGCCCAGGACTCCCCCACCGGCTCACGCGACCTCGCCACCGACGTCGCCCGCAAGCACGTGCTCTCCGCCGAGGGCAACGACGTGCACGACGACGCCGCCTCGCGGGCGGTCGTCGAGGCCGTGTCGGTCGCCTCCCTCTGGCTCGACGAGCAGACCACGCTGTCGACCCCGGCCTGGCGGGCCACCGGCCTGAGCCGGGCCGAGTGGGTCGAGGCGACGATGCCGCGCTGGTTCGAGCTCATCGAGCCGGTGTCGGACGGGGTCACGGCCGCGACGTCGGACGCGCTGCGCAAGCAGGTCGGCGAGCTGGGCCCCGAGGCCTTCGGCGACGAGCTCCCGCCGGGGCTGCCGCCCGGTTTCGACCCGCGCGCCATGGTCGACCAGTGGGCCCCGATGCTCGGCAACCTCAGCCGACAGATGTTCTCGGCCCAGCTCGGCCAGGCCGTCGGCACCCTGGCCACCGAGGTCGTCGGCGGCACGGAGGTCGGCCTGCCCCTCACCGAGCCCGGCCTCGTCGCGCTGCTGCCGGGCAACGTGGCGGCCCTCGCCGACTCCCTCGAGATCGACATCGCCCAGGTTCGCCTCTACCTCGCGGTCCGCGAGGCCGCCCGGGTCCGGCTCTTCGCCGAGGTGCCGTGGCTCGGACCGCAGCTGCTGTCGGCCGTGTCCGACTACGCGCGCAACATCACCATCGACACCGACGCCATCGAGTCGGCCCTGTCGACGATCGACCCGTCCGACCCGGAAGCCCTACGAGCCGCCTTGCAGGGCAACCTGTTCCGGCCGCAGCCCACGAGCGCCCAGCAGGCGGCGCTCGACCGGCTCGAGACCCTCCTCGCGCTCGCCGAGGGGTGGGTCGACCACGTCACCGACCGCGCCACGACGCGTCACCTGCCGCAGTCGGCGGCCCTGGCCGAGACGATCCGGCGGCGCCGGGTCGGCGGGGCGGCGCAGAAGACGTTCGCCGGCCTCGTCGGACTCGAGCTGCGCCCGCGGAGGCTGCGCGACGCCGCGAACCTCTGGGCCGCCCTCGAGAGCGCCGGCGGCGCCGAGCTGCGCGACGGTCGCTGGGCCCACCCCGACCTCGCGCCGACCTCGGCGGACCTCGACGACCCGATCGGCTACGTCGAGCGCGTCCGTGGCGGCTCGGCCGGCGAGGTGTCCGGCAGTCCAGCCGTGTCGGGCGGCACGGGAGAGCTCGACGACCTCGACGCCGTCCTGCGCGGCATCCTCGAGGACGCCGACCGCGAGCGCGGTGGACAGGGCCCCGGGAGCGGGACGGACGCGTCGGGCGACGGCTCCGGGGAGTCCGGCGGGCAGGGCGACGAGCCCGGCCCGACCCGGTGACCGCGACCGGGGACCCGGGGCCGGACAGCGCGTCGGAGGCGGGTTCCGCCACCGACGCCGCCACCGACCTCGCCACCGACGCCGACGCCTGGCTGCGGCTGCGGGCGGACGCCGTCGCACGTCTCGAGGC
>JAEWFB010000555.1 GCA_023389095.1 Actinomycetes bacterium | reverse complement strand
GCCTCGGCGAACAGGCGCGCCACCTCGGCGATCTCGGCCTGGTTCTCGTTGACGTGCGAGGTGAACCACGTGCCGGGGACGTCCTTCATGACCGAGGCGCACGCGTCGAGCAGGTCGTCACTGGCGGAGTACGAGAACCGCGGGGTCACTGCGTACCGGGTGCGCCCCCGGCCGTGCCAGCGGCGCGTCAGGGCGACCGACTCCTCGTAGGTGCGCTCGGGCGTCGACAGCAGCGGCTCGGGGAGCGAGCGGTCGCTGACGACGAGCCCCGCCGTGACGCGCAGGCCGACCCGGTCGACCTCCTCGAAGAGCACGTCGACCGCGCTCGCGAAGTGGGACCCGAAGACGAGCGCCGTCGTCGTGCCGGCGCCCACGAGGCCGCCGACGAACTCCGTGGCGACCTCGCGGGCGTAGCCGACCGACGCGAGCCGCGTCTCCTCGGGAAGGGCGCAGCGGTCGAGCCACTCGAGCAGTGGCATGCCGAGCGCACCGATGGCGCGCACCTGTGGGAAGTGGACGTGCGTGTCGACGAGGCCGGGCAGCACGAGTCCCTCGCGGAGGTCGACGACGTCGTCGTCGGGGTGCAGGGCGCGCAGGTCCGCGGCGGGGCCCCGTTCGGTGATGACGCCGTCGACGACCCGGAGCGCGGTGTCGGCCTCGGCGCGCAGGCGCACGCCCGAGGGTGCGGTGGCGTCGGGGGTGTCGAGGAACGTGCCGAGGAAGAGGGTCATGCCCGCACCTCCCCGGCGGTGGTTCCGCTAGGGGTCCCGTTCGGCCGCGCGGCTGTGCCCTCGGCGCGGAAGACCTGAACGAGGCGCGCCGCGACGCTGACGGCGATCGTGGCGGGGTCCTTGCCCGCGATGTCCGGCAGCCCGATCGGCGTGGTGATGCGCGCCAGGGCGGCGTCGTCGTGGCCCTCGCGGCGCAGCAGCACCTCGAACCGGCGCCACTTCGCGCTCGACCCGATGAGGCCGATCGAGCCGAGGTGCGCGCAGCGCAGAGCCATGTCGCACAGTGCGGCGTCCTCGGCGTGGTCGTGGGTCATGACGAGCACGTGGGTGCCGGGCGGCACCTGGCCGAGGACGACCTCGGGCACGGGGGAGTGGTGCACGTGGATCCGTGCCACGGCGTCGGACAGGCAGGTGAGCCGGGCGGGCTCGACGTGCTCGGCGCGGGAGTCGACGAGGTGCAGCTCGACGTCGTGCCTGGCCAGGATGCGGGCGAGCTCGAGGCCGACGTGGCCGACGCCGAAGATCGCCACGGCGGGCACGACGGGCAACGGCTCGAGCAGGAGGGTCACCTCGCCGCCGCAGCACTGCCGGCCGTGCTCGCTCGGCGCCTTGTCGCTGAGCGACATCGTCAGCGTCTCGGGCGCGGTCGCCTGAGTGGCCAGCAGCTCGCGGGCCCGGGCCACCGCGGTGGCCTCGAGGTTGCCGCCGCCGATGGTGTCCCACTCGGCGTCGGTCGCGACGACCATCTTGGCGCCGGCGTCGCGGGGAGCGTGGCCGCGGACGCTCGTCACCGTGACGAGCACCCCGGCCCGACGCTGCTCGCGAAGCGCCTCGACGGCGCGCACCCAGTTCACGGCCGGGCTCCTGCCGTGACGGCGCCGTCGAGCGCACGCTCGGACTCCGGCTGCAGGGCCGGGGCGTCGGGGGCGGGCTGCACGGGCTCGACGCCGTGGCCACCCACGACGAGGTGGGCGTGCGCGGCACGCCGGTCGAGCGGCTCGCCGTCGCCCTGGGCCCGGGCGGACTCGACGGCCCAGTAGACGGCCTCGGGCGTCGCGGGCGAGGCGAGGTCGACGGCGGCACCGGACGGGCCGAACGCTGCGGCTGCCTCGCGCAGGGCCTCACGCACCGAGAAGGCGAGCATGAGCGGCGGTTCGCCGACCGCCTTGGACCCGTAGACGACGCCGTCCTCGTGCGCGTGCTCGAGCAGCGAGACGTTGAACTCCTCGGGCATCTCGGAGAACGACGGGAGCTTGTAGGTGCTTGCCGCCTGGGTGGCGAGGCGTCCTCGCGAGGGGCGGTCGGACTCGTCCCAGCGGAGGTCCTCGAGCGTGAGCCACCCTGCGCCCTGGACGAACCCGCCCTCGATCTGCCCGATGTCGACGAGCGGCGAGAGGCTCTCGCCGACGTCGTGGACGATGTCGACACGGCGCGTCGAGTAGGCGCCGGTGAAACCGTCGACCTCGACCTCGGCCGCGGCGACTCCGTAGGCGAAGTACTTGAACGGCGAGCCCTGCATCCGTGAGGAGTCCCAGTGCAGCCCCTCGGTGCGGTAGAAGCCCGCGGCCCACAGCTGGACGCGCTGGAAGTACGCCTGGCCGACGAGCTCGTCCCAGGCGACGGACTCGCCCGCGTCACCGAGCCCGCGCACCTGCCCGTCGACGAAGCGCACGTCGTTCGGGTGGACGCCGAGGCGGCCGGCGGCGACGGCGGTCAGCCGCTCCTTGATCTGCTCGCAGGCGTTCTTGACGGCACCGCCGTTGAGGTCGGCGCCCGAGCTCGCCGCTGTCGCAGAGGTGTTCGGCACCTTGTCGGTGCGGGTGGGGGCGAGGCGCACCCTGGCCAGGGGAATGCCCAAGGTGGTCGCGGCGACCTGGAGCATCTTCGTGTGCAGGCCCTGGCCCATCTCGGTGCCGCCGTGGTTGATGAGCACCGAGCCGTCCTTGTAGACGTGCACGAGGGCACCGGCCTGGTTGAACGCGGTGAGGTTGAACGAGATGCCGAACTTCACCGGCGTCACGGCGAGGGCGCGCTTGACGTCGTCGTGGCCCGCGTTGAAGGCGGCGATCTCGGCGCGGCGACGCTCGACGTCGCCGTTCGACAGCACACCGTCCCACGCGGCGACGATGCGCTCGGGGTGGCGCACCGGTTGGCCGTAGGGCGTCGACTGGCCCTCGACGTAGAAGTTGCGGCGCCGCAGCTCGATCGGGTCGAGGCCGAGCAGGGGCGCGCAGCGGCCGAGGAGGTCCTCCATGACGAGCATGCCCTGCGGGCCGCCGAAGCCCCGGAACGCCGTCTGCGAGGTCTTGTTCGTCTTCGCGATGCGGCCGTTGACCCGGACGTCGGGCACCCAGTACGCGTTGTCGATGTGGCACAGGGCGCGGGCGAGGACCGGCTCGGACAGGTCGAGGCTCCAGCCGCCGTCGGCCGTCAGGGTCGCATCGAGCGCCTGCAGGCGGCCTTCCTCGTCGAACCCGACCCGCCACTGGGCGTGGAAGCCGTGACGCTTGCCGGTCATGGTGAGGTCCTGGGTGCGGTTGAGCCGCAGGCGAACCGGCCGCCCCGTCAGCGTCGCTCCGAGCGCCGCGATCGCGGCCAGCCCGTGCGGCTGCATCTCCTTGCCGCCGAAACCGCCGCCCATGCGCAGGCACTGGACGGTGACCGCGTGGTTCGGCAGGCCGAGCACGTGCGCGATGATCTCCTGGGTCTCGCTCGGGTGCTGGGTGCTCGACTGGGCGAACACCTGGCCGTTCTCGTCGACGAGCGCGAGGGTGCAGTGGGTCTCGAGGTAGAAGTG
>JAEWFB010000108.1 GCA_023389095.1 Actinomycetes bacterium | reverse complement strand
GGGTCCCGAGGTTCGACGACTCGAAGGTGACCTTGCCGGCCCCCTCCATGAGCGAGCCCTCCCAGTGCGCGGACGCGTTGCGGATCGTAGCCATCCCTGCTCCTTGCCTTGTCATCGGTGGTGTCATCGGTGTTGTCATCGGTGTCGGTCGTGAGCCGGCGGTCGACGTCGGCCACTGTGGTCGGCAACGTCCCGGGACGCCGGGCTGTTCCACCCGTACCCTCTCGCGCCCACGGGCCGGGACGCCAGGGGTGCCGTGGTGACGGGCGTGACGAGCGGGGCGGGCGGGGCGGGCGGGGCGGGCGGGGCGGTCAGCCCCGGGCGACGGCCGCGTCGTAGAGCGCCTTCTTCGACAGCCCGCTCTCGGCGGCCACGGCGCCGGCCGCGTCCTTGAGCCGCTCACCCTGCCCGACGCGTCGGCGCACCTGCTCGACGGCGTCCTCCACCGACGCGACGCGGCGCGGCGCCCCGGCGACGACGACGGTGATCTCGCCCTTGACGCCCTCGGCCGCCCACTCGACGAGCTCGGCCAGGCTGCCACGACGGACCTCCTCGTACGTCTTCGTCAGCTCGCGGCACACGGCGGCCTGCCGGTCGGCGCCGAAGGCCTCGCGCATCGATGCCAGGGTGTCGGCGAGGCGGTGCGGGGCCTCGAAGAAGACCATGGTGCGCCGCTCGTCGGCGACCTCCGCCAGGGCCCGCGCCCGCTCCCCCGGCTTGCGCGGCAGGAAGCCGTCGAAGCAGAACCGGTCCACGGGCAGGCCCGACACGGCGAGCGCCATGAGGACGGCGCTCGGGCCGGGCACGCACGTGACGCGGACGCCGGCCACGACCGACGCGGCGACGAGGCGGTAGCCGGGGTCGCTCACCGACGGCATCCCGGCGTCGGTGACGACGACGACGCGCTCGCCCGCGACGAGCCGCTCGACGAGCTCGGGCGTCCGGCTCGCCTCGTTGTGCTCGTGGTAGCTGAGGACCGCGCCGCGCGGGGTGACCCCGAGGTCGGCGAGCAGGCGCCGCAGGCGCCGGGTGTCCTCGGCGGCCACGACGTCGGCGTCGGCGAGCTCGGCCGCGAGCCGGGGCGCGGCGTCGCGCGGGTCGCCGATGGGGGTGGCCGCGAGGACGAGGGTGCCGAGGGTGCCGGTGCTCATTGCGCCATCCTCGCAGGGCGAGGACGGCGTCCGGATCGTGGACACAGTGTCCAGATTCCGTCCCCCATCGTGGACCGGTAACCCTTCGGAAACCTCTTCGCGGTACCACTGACGCATGAGCACCCAGGATCGGGCCACCACCGAGCAGCTCCTCGAGGCCGACCGACGCGAGCCGAACGTCGCGACGTTCGCCGCGGGTGTCTCCTCGGCACAGCAGCACACGGCGCTGCGGGCGTCGGTGCGCCAGCTCGGCACGCTGCTCGGCGAGGCACTGACCCGCCACGAGGGCCCCGAGCTGCTCGCCCTCGTCGAGCAGGTGCGTGGCCTGGCCCGCCAGCCCGAGGACGACGAGCTGCGTGCGGTGCTCGAGGGCGTCGACGCCCCGACCGCGGTCGTGCTCGCGCGCGCCTTCACCGCCTACTTCCAGCTCGTCAACGTCACCGAGCAGCTGCACCGCTGGCAGGAGCTGAGCGCCGTCGACGAGGGACCGCTCGCCGCGACCGTCCGCCGCATCGGCGAGGCGCTCGACGCGGGCAGCCTCGAGCGCGAGCAGCTCGACGACGTGCTGAGCCGCCTCGAGTACCGGCCCGTCTTCACGGCCCACCCCACCGAGGCGACCCGCCGCACCGTCCTCAACCTCATGCGCCGCATCGCGGTCACCGTCGCCGACCTGGAGGACCCGCGCCGCCCCACCACCGAGGGCCCGCGGACCGAGCGCCGCCTCGCCGAGCTCGTCGACATGCTGTGGCAGACCGACGAGCTGAGGATCGTGCGGCCCGAGCCGACCGACGAGGCCCGCACCGCGATGCACACCCTCCGGTTCCTCGCCGGCCAGGTGGTGCCCGACCTGCTGGCCGAGCTCGACCGCACGCTGTCGGGCATCGGCGTCGAGCTGCCGACCTCGGCGCGTCCCCTGCGCTTCGGCGCCTGGGCCGGCGGCGACCGCGACGGCAACCCCAACGTCACGCCCGAGGTGACCCTCGAGGTCATCGGCCTGCAGCACGACGCCGGCCTGAGCGAGCTCGTCGAGAAGCTCGACCACATGCTCCACGAGCTGTCGAGCTCGACGCGGTTCGTCGAGGTCACCGACGCCCTGCGCGAGAGCCTCGAGCGCGACGCCAAGGCCCTCCCGGTCACCTACGACACGGTCCGGCGGCTCAACGCCGAGGAGCCGTACCGGCTCAAGCTCAGCTTCGTCCGGGTGCGTCTGCTGCGTACCCGCGACCGCCTCGCCCACGGCACGGCGCACGAGCCCGGTCGCGACTACGCGACCTTCGACGAGCTGCTCGCCGACCTCGTCCTCATCCGCGAGTCGATGCTCGCCGGGGGCGACACGCTGACCGCCGACGGCGCGATCCTGCGCCTCATCCGCGCGGCCGTCACGACCGGCACGGGCCTGGCCACCCTCGACGTCCGCGAGCACAGCGGCAAGCACCACGCCGCGCTCGCCGAGCTGTACGACCGCCTCGGCGAGCTGCCCACGCCCTACGGCGAGCTCGACCACGCGGCCCGCATCGAGGTGCTCTCCCACGAGATGGCCTCGCGCCGCCCCCTCACCGGCGTCGGGGCGCACGAGCTGGGCGAGGCGGCGACGGCGTCGCTCTCGCTCATGACGGCGATCGGGCGCGCCCTCGACACCTACGGCGACGAGTGCATCGAGAC
>JAEWFB010000416.1 GCA_023389095.1 Actinomycetes bacterium | reverse complement strand
GAACGGCTGGGGGCCGCGCCGCTGCTCGCCGAGCTCGAGCGCGTCCTGCCGGCAACGGGCGCGGTGCGCGCGAACGGCCGGGACGCGTCGGGCTCAGCGGCCCTGACGGCCCGCGAGCAGGAGGTGCTCGAGCTGCTCGCGCGCGGCCTGACCAACGGCCAGATCGGCAAGCAGCTGTTCATCAGCACCAAGACGGTCAGCGTCCACGTGTCCAACCTGCTGGCCAAGCTCGGCGCCGGGGGCCGCACCGAGGCCGCCGCCATCGCCCGACGCCGCGGCCTCGTCGGCTAGGGCCGGCCGGGCGTCAGGGCCGGGCCGGCTCGGGCAGCGCCGCGAGCAGCTCGGCGGTCGTGGTGACCTCCCCGATGCGCGGGAAGACGCCCTCGATGGAGTGGTCGTGCGCCGCGGCACTGCGGTCGGTCATCGCGTCGCTCACGAGGACGACGTTGAAGCCGAGCTCGTGGGCGAAGCGCGCGGTGGACTCGACCCCGGCGCTCGTCGCGACGCCGGTCAGCACCACCTGGGTGACGCCGCGGCCGCGGAGGTAGGACTCGAGCGACGTGCCGGTGAAGGCACCCCACGTCTGCTTGGTGACGAGCTCGTCCTCGGGCTGCGCGCCCAGCTCCGCGACGAGCTCGGCGAAGTCGGCTCCGAACGCCGGCCGGGGCGCGCCGGCCTGCTGGGCGTCGGTGCGCCCCGGCGCCCCACCCGTGACGTTGACGAGGACGACGGGCAGGCCGCGGGTGCGGAAGGCCGCGGCGAGCTCGCCGCTGCGACGCACGACGGTGTCGAGGTCGTGGGCGGCCGGCGTCGCGAGGATGCCCTTCTGGAGGTCGATGACGACGAGGGCAGGGACCTCGTCGAGGGTGCTGAGCGGCACGGGTTCTCCTTCGTTCCTTTGGTCTTTCCTGGGGTGGCCGATCGCGGACAGCGACCGGTCGGCGAGGGTGACGACGAGCATGAGCACGGCTGCCACGGCGGCGAAGGCGGCGATCTCGTGCAGGCCGGCGCTGTCGGCGGAGGCGCCGAGGAAGTGCCCGGTGGCGGCCGACGCGGCGACCGCGCCGACGTACATGAAGGTGCGCAGCAGGCCGGCGGACGCACCGAGGCGCTCGCGGTCGGCCTGGTGGTAGACGGCGTTCTGGTTGGCGAGGCTGAGCAGGCCCTGCGGCACGCCGAGCAGCAGGACGACGAGGACGAGCAGCCAGATGGCGCTGTGGCCACCGAGCACGAGCAGGATCCCGGCCGCGACCACCTGCACGAGACCGCCCACGACGAGCTTGCCGCGCACGGCGGCGTGGCGTCCGGTCAGCGTCGACACGACGATCGCCATGGCGAACATCGGCAGGAGCAGCAGGCCGGCCTGCGACGGCTCGAGCCCGCGGCCCTCCTCGAGCCACTGGGTGAAGCCGTAGAGCACCGTGTAGCTGACGAGCGCGGTCAGCAGCATCCGGACGTAGGTGAGCCCGAGCGGGCGGTTGCCGCGCAGCACGCCGAGCGGCCCGAGCGCGTCGCGCCGGCGGGGTCGCGGATGCGTCGACTCCTGCCGGGGCGCGCCGAGCGCACCGGTGCCGCGCGGCAGGCGGGTCGCGCCGAGCACGAGGCAGGCCATCGACAGCGGGATGTTGACGGCGAAGGTGGCGCGCCAGCCCCCGACGCCGATGAGGAGGCCGCCCAGGGTGGGGCCGATGACGGCCACGGTCTGGTTGGCGACGGCGAGGGTCGTCAGGATGCCGTTCGGGGAGTCCTGGCCGGTGCGCTCGGCCTCGCGGCGGATGAGGTGCATCGAGGCCGGGTAGCCGGCGCACGTGCCGATCCCGAGCACGACGCGGGCCACGACGAGCCAGCCGAGGCCGGGCGCGAGCATGCCGAGGACGCCGGCCAGCCCGACCATCGCCGTGCCGACGAGGTACGGCAGCCGGGGGCCGAACCGGTCGACGAGCCGCCCGACGACCGGCTGCCCGATGGCGGTGGCGACATAGAGGGACGAGATCAGCCAGGCCGTCTGCGCGGGCGCGGCGCCGAGGTCACGCCCGATCGGGATGAGCGAGACCGCGATGATCGAGCTGTTGACCGGGTTGAGGACCGAGCCGAGGACCATGGGTGCGACGAGGCGCCGGTCGAAGCCGGACCGGTCGCGGGCGCCGCGGCGCCGCAGATCCTTCGTATACCTGAACATTTCTTTAGGTACACTAAGCACTTGTGGCGCTCAGATCAAGCGAAGGGCCGGAGGCCGAGCTCGTCCTCGCCGTCAAGCGGGCGGTGAGCCGCTTCTACACGCGGATCCGGTCCGAGCGGCCACCCGGCGACCTCGGCGACGGCGCGCTCGAGGTGCTCGCGCGCGTGGAGAAGTACGGTCCGCACACCCTCACCGAGCTGAGCGAGTTCTACCGCGTCACCCCGGCGTCGATGAGCCAGTCGGTCAACCGCCTCACCTCGAGCGGCTACGCCGAGCGGGTGCGCGACCCGTCCGACGGGCGCCGTGTGCTCATCGCGGCGACCGACGCCGGTGCCCGGCTCTCGGTCGAGGCCCGGGGCCGGCGCGACGCCTGGATCTCGGCCCACCTCGACGCGCTCGACGGCGCCGACCGCGAGGTCCTCAGGCGCGCGAGCGAGCTGCTCCTTCGGATGGCCGACGACCGGGAGTGACGCCGTCCGGGCGCGACCGACGCAGCCCGGGTGTCAGCGCTACCGACACGACGACCGACGCCACGGCCATGACGCCCATGGCGCGGGCCGCGGCGTCCGGACCGACCCCGAGGGCGCTGGCGACCACGCCACCGAGCAGCGCGCCGACGGCCTGGCCGACCATGAGGCCGGTGCCCTGGAGGCCGAACACCTGACCGCGCGCCTCGGCGTCGGTGTGCGTGACGAGCCGCTCCTGCAGCGGCAGGCTGGCCGAGTACCCGGCCGACGCGACGAAGGCGAGCGCGGCCGCGAGGGGCAGCGAGGGCACGACGAAGAACGCGAGGTAGGGCACGGCGAGCAACAGGCGCAGCGGCCCGATCAACCTGTCCCGC
>JAEWFB010000146.1 GCA_023389095.1 Actinomycetes bacterium | reverse complement strand
CGACCCGCACGCCACCCGCTGGACCGCGACCCCCGCCTTCGGCGCGGCGGGGCGGACGGGCCTCGACGTCGAGGCCCTCGCCCGCTTGGCCGGCGACGCCCGCCCGGCCGCAGGACTCGTGCCCTCGGGCATCGTCGGATCGCTCGAGGACGGCGCGGTCCCGACGACCCCGGCGACCCCGACGCGCAGCGGCACCCCCGGCCCGACGGGCACGGCGTCCTCGCCGTCGGGGGCTCCGGCCACCGGCGCGACGACGGGCACGCCGGGAACGACCGCGACGCCCGGCACCCCCGGCACGGGCACCCCGGTACCGGGACGCCCCGGGACGCCCGGCGCCGTGCCGACCGCTCCACCGCGCGACCTCCCCGCGGCCCGTGCCGCCCTCAAGCGCTCCGGCTACCGCGGCGAGCCCCTGCCCCTCACCTTCGCCGCCGACGTGCCGATCTCCGGCATCCAGCGCAGCGCGATCGCGAACGCCGTGCGCAGCCAGCTCGCGTCGGTCGGCATCCGCGTCGTCCTCGACCCCCAGCCGTCGGCGACCGCGCTGGCCGCCTACCGCTCCGGCCGCAGCGCCTTAAGCCTGTGGAGCTGGAGCCCCGACTACCCGGACCCCGAGAGCTACCTCGCCTTCGCGCCCGGCGAGCTCGTCGGCCAGCGCGCCGGCTGGCAGCGAGGCCAGGACCCCATCGTCGACGACCTGACCGAGGCCGCCCGCTCGTCCGTGGGCGACGACCGCTCCGGCGCCTACGCCGCCTGGCAGGTGGCGATGAACGAGCGCGGCCCGTTCGTGCCGCTCCTGCAACCGATGACGCACGTCGCGACCGGCCCGCGCGTGCACCACGTCCGGATCAACCCGGTGTGGACCGTCGACCTCGCGGCCATCTCCTGACCCATCGGCGCCCGCCGGGCGGACGCGTCCCGTAGCGTCGGCGGCATGAGCACCGTCCCGCACGTGCGCGGGTTGCTCCTCGCGGCCGGAGCCGGCCGCCGGATGGGCGGCCCCAAGGCCCTCGTGCGCCGCTCGCCCGACGAGCCGACGCTCGTCGAGCGCGGCGTCGAGGTGCTGCACGCCGGCGGCTGCCGGGGCGTCACCGTCGTCGTCGGGGCCGCGGGCGAGGAGGTCGCCGCGATCGTCGACCGGCTCGGGCACGACGTCGACGTCGTGCGCTGCCCGGACTGGCACGAGGGCATGGGCGCCTCGCTCCGCGCCGGGCTGGGGGCCCTGGCGCGCACTGCGCACGAGAGCGACGCCGGCATCGACGCCGTGCTCGTCAGCCTCGTCGACCTGCCCGACCTGACGCCCGAGGTCGTGGCCCGCGTGCTCGCCGAGCGTGGGGGTGGCGAGGGTAGGGGTGCCGAGGGCGGGGAGCCCGATCCTGCCGCCGACGCGCGGGCCGTCCGGGACCGCCGCCGCTCCGTCCTGCGGCGCGCGTCCTTCCACGGCAGGCCGGGCCACCCGGCGCTCATCGGCCGGGCCCACTGGGAGGGCGTCGTCGCGACGGCCACGGGCGACAACGGCGCCCGCAACCACTTCCGCAACCACCCGCACGAGCTCGTCGAGTGCGGCGACCTCGCCACGGGCCGCGACGTCGACACCCCCGCCGAGCTCGACGCGTCCACCTGACGAGCGCCTCCGGCGCCGGGACGCGCGTCCCCGCTTCCGCGACGGGCCGTCATGGGTGATGCTCGGGGCATGGAGACCGCCTTCACCAGCCCCGCCGACGTCACGTCGGCCCTCGCGCGCACCGGCTACCTCGCCGACGAGGCGCTCTCCACCATCACCTTCCTCGCCAGCCGCCTGTCGCGCCCGGTCCTGCTCGAGGGCGAGCCGGGCACCGGCAAGACGGCCCTGGCCGAGGCGCTCGCCGAGGCCCTCGACCTGCGCCTGATCCGGCTGCAGTGCTACGAGGGGATCGATGCCACGCAGGCCCTCTACGACTGGGACTTCCCGCGGCAGATCCTGCACCTGCGGGCCGTCGAGGCCGTGGCCGGTGAGATCGGCGCGGCCGGCGCCGACCGTGACGCCCGCGCCCTCGAGGAGGAGCTCTTCGACGAGCGGTTCCTGCTGGCACGGCCCGTCCTCGAGGCGCTCCGGGCCGCCCCGTGCGTGCTGCTCGTCGACGAGATCGACCGCGCCGACGACGAGTTCGAGGCCTTCCTGCTCGAGGTCCTGTCCACGTGGCAGGTCACGATCCCCGAGCTCGGTACGGTCAGCGCGGCCACCCCGCCGCTCGTCGTGCTCACCTCCAACCGCACCCGCGAGCTGCACGACGCGCTCAAGCGTCGCTGCCTCTACCACTGGATCGACCACCCCGGGCTGGCCCGCGAGCTCGAGATCGTCCGGTCGCGGCTGCCCGAGGTGCCCGAGGCGCTCGCCGAGCAGGTCGTCACGGCGGTCCAGCGGCTGCGCTCCTCCGGCGAGCTCATCAAGCCGCCGGGCGTGGCCGAGACCCTCGACTGGGCCCGGGCCCTCGAAGTCATCGGTGCGACGCGCCTCGACACCGAGGTCGCCGCTGCCACCCTCGGCGCCGCCCTGAAGTACCGCGAGGACTCCGAGCGGGTCCGCGCCGCCCTCGACACGCTGCTCACCGCATGACCCTGGCCCCCGACCCGCCGACGAAGGCACCAGGCGAGGCACCGGGCGAGGCGCCCCCCGAGGTCTGGCTGCTCGGCTTCGCCCGGGCCCTGCGGGCCGCGGGGCTCTCGGTCACGGCCGACCGCGAGCGCACCTTCCTCGTCGCGGCCGCCACGGTCGGCGTCGGCGAGCGGTCGGGCGTCTACTGGGCCGGCCGCGCCACCCTGACCTCGGTGCCGGCCGACTTCCCGGTGTACGACGAGGTGTTCGAACGGTGGTTCGGCGGCGAGGGGGTGCGCCGCGGCTCGCGCGTCGACGTGGTGCGCCCGCCGGTGCGCCAGGCCCCGCTGGGC
>JAEWFB010000112.1 GCA_023389095.1 Actinomycetes bacterium | reverse complement strand
CTCCGGTACCGGCGCGAGAACGACGCGGCGAACGCGTCGAGGATCGCCTCGCGCGACAGGCCGGTCTGGCTGCGCATCGGGTCGACCCGCTTGTTCGCCGACCGGTGGCCCTTGTCGCTCATCTTCTCCCGGCCGATGCGCAGCACCTCGAGCATCTTGTCGGCGTCGATGTCGTAGGACATCGTCACGTGGTGCAGGACGGTGCCGTCGGCGAAGCGCTTCTGCGCGGCCCCGCCGATCTTGCCGGCCTCGCTCGCGATGTCGTTGAGCGGCACGAAGTGCGCACGGACGCCCACCTCCTCGAGCGCGCCGATGACCCACTCGTTGAGGAAGGAGTAGGACCGCTCGAAGCTGAGGCCCTCGACGAGCGAGCCCGGCACGACGAGCGAGTACGTGATGCAGTTGCCCGGCTCCATGAACATCGCGCCGCCGCCGGAGACGCGCCGCACGACGTCGATGCCGTGCCGGGCCGCGCCCTCCGGGTCGATCTCGTTGCGGACCGACTGGAAGGAGCCGATGACGACGAGCGGGCTGTCCCAGTCCCAGAAGCGTAGCGTCGGCGGACGCTCGCCGCGGGCGACCTCGCCGGCGATCACCTCGTCGAGCGCGACGTGCAGGGCCGGGTGCAGGACCCGCGGCGGGATGACGTCGAACGCGTGGTCGTCCCAGCCGGTCGCCTTGCCGAGCGCGCGGCGCACGGCGATGCCGATGGCCTCGGGCGTGAACCCGACGAGCGCCACGGAGTCGTCGAGCGCGGCGGTGACGGCGGAGGCCAGCCGCTCCACGCCGGCGTCGACGGGCAGCCCGGTCAGGGCCGCGTTGATGTCGTCGAGCGCCTCGTCGGGCTCGAGGAAGAAGTCGCCGGAGACGCTGACCGACGCCAGCCGTCCGTTCGTCTCCTCGACGTCGACCGCCACGAGCTTGCCACCGGGGACCTTGTACTCACCACGCATGACGTGGACAACACGGACACCCCTCCGTGTATGCCGGATGCCTGCGGCGCGCCGGTCCCGACGCGTCAGGGGCGCCAGCCGGTGCGTTCGGCCCACGCGTTCGCGCGGTGCCAGGCCCCCTCGAACCAGGGCTCCTTCGCGACGACGTACTCCGACGTCGTCGCGTGCTGCCCGAGCAGGCGCCGCTTCTCGGCGGCGTACGCGTCGCGCTCCGCGGGCTCGTGGCGCAGCCAGTCGCGGAAGAGGATCGCGAAACGCCAGCCGGCAGAGCCGTGCTCGCGAACGTGGACGTGCACGTGGTTGCCGGGGTCGCACCCGCCGAGGAACTGCTTGAGCCAGGCGGACGCGTCGGCGCCCTCGGGGTGGGGCGTGTCGGCGTGGATGCCGTGGTTGAACACGTAGCCGGCGTCGGCGAAGGACGCGCGCACGTCGGCGCGCTCGACGTCGGCGAGGTGGCGCACGCCCACCTGGACGTCGACGACGTCCTTGGCGAGCAGGTCCGGCACGGACGTGGACCCGACGTGGGACACCTCGGTGAGGACGCCGGTGGGTGCGAGGGCGGCCGCGAGCCGGGCCACGACGCGCTCGGCGCGGGCCTCCCAGTCCGGCCGCGGCTCGACGACGCAGTCGCCGGCCCGGTCCGGACGCCGGGACCGGGTGCCGCTCGCGAGGTTGGCCGCGTACGGGGCGAGTCGCTGCTCCCACAGGGCGTCGACGGCCCGCGCCAGGTCCTCGGGGGTGCCGTCGTTGGGCAGGACGACATCGGCGACCGCGCGCCGCTGGGCGTCGGTGGCCTGGGCGGCGATGCGGCGCCGCGCGTCGTCGGCGTCGAGGCCCCGCTGCTCGACCAGCCGGCGCACCCGCGTGTCCGCGTCGGCCTCGACGACGACCGCCAGGTGCTCGTGCACCCAGAGGCCGCGCTCGACGAGGAGCGGCATGTCGTACACGGACACCGCGTCGGGGGGCGCGGCCGCGCGGAGGGCGGCGACGCGGGCGACGATCGCCGGGCCGGTGATCGCGTCGAGCGCGGCGAGCT
The DNA here is from genome assembly GCA_023389095.1 of Actinomycetes bacterium. Taxonomy (GTDB): domain Bacteria; phylum Actinomycetota; class Actinomycetes; order Actinomycetales; family Dermatophilaceae; genus Monashia. The sequence goes on along the minus strand of JAEWFB010000112.1, from coordinate 793 downwards.
CGTCGGCGTCGGCGAAGACGACCGCGGCGAGGCCCGCGCGGTCGAGGGTCCCGTCGGGCCGGATCACCGCCGCACCGAACCGCCCCCGGATCGCCTCGAGCGTCGGCTGCCCGGGCTCGACGACCTCGCGGGCCACGGCGTCGGCGTCGACGACGTGCGCGCCGAGCTCGGCGAGCCGCCGTGACACCGTCGACTTGCCCGACCCGATCCCCCCGGTGACCCCGACGCGCAGCACGAGCGCCAGCCTACGCAACGACGGCAGGGGCGTCCGTCAGGCGAGGCGGGCGGGGAAGCCGCCCCGGGCGATCGGTCCCCAGCGGGTCGGCGTGACGCGCAGCAGGGACTTGCCCTGGTCGCGCATGGCCTGGCGGTACTCGTCCCAGTCGGGGTGCTCGCCGGAGATCGCGCGGTAGTAGTCGACGAGGGGCTCGACGGAGTCGGGCAGGTCGATGACCTCGCAGTCGCCGTCGACCTGCAGCCACTCGCCGCCGAAGTCGTCGGACAGCACGAGGACGCTGACCTCGGGCCGGCGTCGGGCGTTGGTCGTCTTGGCCCGCTCGGGGTAGGTCGACACGACGATGCGGCCGTGCTCGTCGACGCCGCCGGTGACCGGGGAGGTCTGCGGCCTCCCGTCGGAGCGGGTCGTCACGAGGACCATCGAGTGGCGGGGCCGGACGAACTCGAGCATCCCGTCACGGTCGACGGTGGTGGTGGTCGCGATCTGGCGCGGCATCGGTCACTGCCCTCCTGCGCTGGCCCGGTCGAAGACGGCCACGAGCGCCTCGGCCAGCCA
>JAEWFB010000095.1 GCA_023389095.1 Actinomycetes bacterium | reverse complement strand
TCGGCGTCTCGGCGCTGGCCGTCACCACGGCCGCCATCGTGCCGCTGCTGCCCGGACGGATGGCCTACGAGGGCATCTCCGCCATCGTCACCGACCCCGACGGCAACGGTCTCGCCACCGGGATCCCGACCCTGCTGCAGGCCTTCGGCCTCGGCCTGGGCCTGGCTGCCGGTGTCTCGCTCGGCACGTACTTCGCGGGCCTGCTCGACGCCAAGAAGCAGGGGGTCCGGCCCCGGCCGGCCGCCGGCGCGACGTTGCCGGTCGACCCCGACCGCGACGCCGTCGGCAGCACCGCGCCGGTCCTGTCCGACACGGGGGAGCTGTCGGCCGTCCTCGAGGAGGCCGCCGCCAGCGGCGACGCGTCGGCGTCCGGGGTGTCAGCGTCGGTGAGTCATCCCACGGCGTGAGCAAGCCCACGGCGCCCGGCGGTGTCCCGACGCGTGGGGCTCGGGCAGGCTGGGGACCGTTGGCCGTCGGTGTCTGGCAGATGGAGGAGCGATGCAGTTCGGGCGCAGCTACGAGGAGTTCGAGATCGGTGCGGTGTACAAGCACTGGCCCGGCAAGACGGTCACCGAGTACGACGACCACCTCTTCTGCCTGCTGACGATGAACCACCACCCGCTGCACCTCGACACGCACTACGCGGGCGAGACGACGCAGTTCGGGCAGAACGTCGTCGTCGGCAACTACGTGTACTCGATCCTGCTCGGCATGTCGGTGCCCGACATCTCGGGCAAGGCCATCGCGAACCTCGAGATCGAGTCGCTGCGCCACGTCGCCCCGACCTTCCACGGCGACACCCTCTACGGCGAGACCCGCGTGCTCGACAAGTGGGAGTCGACCTCCAAGGACGACCGCGGCGTCGTCCACGTCGAGACCATCGGCTACAAGCAGGACGGCACGGTCGTGTGCATCTTCCGGCGCAAGGTCATGGTGCCGAAGCAGAGCTACCTCGAGGCGCGCGGCGGCGAGCAGCCGGGCCGGCCGACCCCGGTGCCCGACCGCAACTGGCCCGGCCCGGACCCCGCCTCCCAGGCCTGACCCCCGCCACTCGCGCCCGACCCCCGCCACTCGCGCCCGACCCCCGCCACTCACGCCCGCCCCCGCCTCCCCAACCAGACCCCGCAACACACCGAGTAGTTGCCAACCAGCCTTGGAATAACCCGAACGGTTTGGCAACTGCTCGGTGTGTCGGCGGTCATCCACATCCCCCGACGGGGCCGGGGCAGTGTCCACAGGGCGGGTCGTCGGTCTCGCGGCCGGTGTCGCCGTGCCGTGACGATCGCGGGCATGGACTCGCGACTGCAGGCGCTCGCCGGTGAGCAGCACGGCGTCTTCTCGGCGGCAGAGGCAGGGCGCCGCGGCGTCGGGCCGACCGGCCTGCGCGCGGCCGTGCGAGCAGGGGATGTCGTCAGGGTGCGCCGCGGCGCCTTCGTGACGGGGTCGCTGTGGGCCGACGCGAACCGGGACGAGCGCTACCGGCTCGCGGCGATGGCGGTGGCCCGGACCCGGCCGGGAGAGGCCCTGAGCCACCATGCGGCCCTCGCGCTGTACGGCTTGCCGTTGTGGCGGTACGACGCGGATCGCATCGATCTGTTGGGATCCGTCCGGCAGGCGGTGCGGCGCGACGGCCTCACCCTGCGCCCGCCCACCGGCGCCCGGACGCGTGAGCAGCTCGGACTGCCGGCGGTGGCCGTCGCGACGGCCGTGGTCCGCACCGCCCTGACCATGGGCCACGAGTGTGCGGTGGTCGCTGGTGACGCCGCCCTGCACCGCGGACTGGTTGACCGGGCCGAGCTCATCGACGAGGTCGCGCGGGTCTCGCCGCACGAGGGCCGACGCCGGGCGCTCGCGGCGGTGCTGCGCATGGACGGCAAGGCGGAGTCGGTGGGGGAGTCGCGGACGCGGATGATCCTTCAGGACCTCGGCCTGTCGTTCGAGAGCCAGGTGGTCATCTCGGACAGCGACGGGTTCGCCGCCCGCGTCGACTTCCTCGTCGAGGGCGTCGTGCTCGAGTTCGACGGCGAGGTCAAGTACCAGCGCACCCGCGACGACGTCGATGCCGTACCCACCGAGCCCGGTCAGGTCGTGTGGCTCGAGAAGCGACGAGAGGACCGGGTGAGGCGTCTCGGCCATCCGTTCGAACGGGTCATCTGGGCCGAGCTGGATCGGCCGGGCCTGCTGGGCGCTCGGATCCGCGACGCCCGCCCCGCGCGTCGCTCCGCCTGATCCGGCTCTCCGTCGTCAGAGTTCGGCGGGTGCGCAACACACCGAGCAGTTGCCAACCCGTTCGGGTTATTCCAGGACGGGTTGGCAACTACTCGGTGTGTTGCGGGTGGAGCTCGGTGTGTTGCCGGTGAGCGGGGAGTCGGTCAGGAGGGCGGCTGGACGTCCCAGGAGGTCACGGTCTGCGACTCGCCGCCGCCCGTGACCGTGACCGAACCCTTGACGTCCGGGTTCGCCGACACCGCCACGAACGGCGTGGGCCCGTCGACCGGGGCGCCGTAGACCACGGTGAACGAGTCCCTCGGATCGGTCGAGGCCAGCTCGACGCGTCCGGAGGAGACCCAGCCGACGGCGAGGTCGGGAGCCATGCCGGGGGCTGCCGTCGCGTGCGGTTCGACGCCGACCTGCAGCGCGCCTGCGTGGTTGAGCGCGTACGGGCCGCTGTGGCGTCCGAACCCGAAGCGGTCGCCGTCGCGCCACAGCAGGACGCTGAGGCGCGGGTTCACGGTCACGACTGCCGCATCGACGCCGTCGGTCCGACCGGTGCGCAGTGCCGCGCCGTCGCCGAGCCAGGTCACCCCGGTGCCCTCGATCTTCGTCCGGTTCCACGTCAGGCCGATCACCTGCGCCGGGTCGCCCTTCTCGACGCGCTGCATGAAGACGCTGCCGACGATCCGGCCGCTCGCCGGGTCGCTCAACGGGCCGCGTCCGCCCTGGCCGGTGACGAGG
>JAEWFB010000069.1 GCA_023389095.1 Actinomycetes bacterium | reverse complement strand
CTCGTCGCCGGGCGCCGACGGGTGCGGTTCGCGGCCCACCGTGGCTCGCACACGGCCGAGCGGCTGCACCGCGCCGGGCTCGACGTGCTCGAGGCGCCGCCGCGCTACGTGTCGTCGGAGGAGTCGGCGCTCGTCAACCTGGCCCACGGGGGCCTGGCCCGGCCGGTGACCAAGCGCCAGCCGATAACTCGCGGCGGGCGCGACGCGTCGGGGCGCCGGCTGCGCCCGACGCTGGTGCTCAACGCCGAGACGACGTGGCGCGTGGCGCAGGTGGCCCGCAACGGCGTCGAGTGGTTCCGCGGCTTCGGCACGCCCGACGAGCCGGGACCCCGCCTCGTCGCCGTCAGCACCCCGAGGGTCTGGGGGCACGTCGTGCAGACCGAGGCCGGCGTGCCGCTCGCCTCGATCCTCGATGCCGGCGGTGGGCTCCCGGCCGGCGCCCCGGCGGTGCTCGTCGGCGGACTCGGCGGGGCGTTCGTGCCGACCGACGCGGCCGCGCACCTGAGGTGGTCGAGCGCCGAGCTCGCACCCCATGGCGCCACGCTCGGACCCGGCGTCGTCGAGGTGCTCGACCCCCGAGACTGTCCGCTCGGGTTCGTCGACCGGTGCCTGACGTGGGCGGCCGGCGAGTCGGCCGGCCAGTGTGGCCCGTGCATGTTCGGCCTGCCCGCTCTCGCCGCCGACTGGCACGGCGTCGTCGCCGGCGACGCGTCGGCCACCGCCCGCGTCCGCTACCGGGTCGGGTTGCTGCCGGGACGCGGCGCCTGCCGCTTCCCCGACGGCGTCGCCCGCTTCGCCGCCACCGCTCTGCACGTCTTCGCACCCCACGTCGCCGCGCACGCAGCGCACCACTGCCCCACGCGCGAACCCGCCACCGACGCCACCGACCCGAGGAGCGAGCATGTCCTCAGCCACTGACCGCCCCGACCACACCCGCCGCCGGCTCGGGCTCGTCGACGAGACGACGCTCGCCGTCGACCGGGTCGCGTGCACCGGCCACGGCGTCTGCGCGCAGCTGCTGGCCCAGGTGCGCCTCGACGAGTGGGGCTACCCCATCATCGACGACGCGAGGGTGCCGGCGGACGAGGCCGATGTCGCGATCCGCCTCTGCCCGGCCCGGGCCCTGTACCGACGCTGAGGGTCCGGGACGCGTCCGGCCGGGACGCGTCCGGCCGGGAGGCGTCCCCTACCTCGCGGCTCCACCGGTGCGCTCGCGGGCGGGCGGGGCCACGAGGTGGCATCGTGGGGCCGTGGGACCGGTTCGTCACGTCCATCGTGTCCGAATGTGATCACTCGACTATCGTTCCGCGCACTATTGCTCATAGACTGCGCACCGTGAAGCATGAGGCAGTGGTCGGCATCGATGTCGGCGGGACCCGGACCAAGTCGGCTCTCGTGACGCCGAGCGGCCGCGTCCTGGCCGAGGCCGTCGTGCCGACGCCCGGGCGCGTCGGCGACCGGCTCGGCGAGGTGGCGGCCAAGGCCGTCGCCGAGCTGCTGGCCGAGGCGGCCGACGGCGTCGAACTGCTCGCCGTCGGCGTCGCCGTGCCGGGGCTCGTCGACGAGTCGGCCGGGCTCGGTGTCTGGTCGGCCAACCTCGGCTGGCGCGACCTCGACCTGCACGCCGCCGTCTCCGCGCACGTCGACGTGCCGGTCGCCATCGGCCACGACGTGCGCTCCGGCCTGCTCGCCGAGCACCGTCTGGGCGCGGCCCGCGACGCCGACAACGTCCTCTTCGTCCCGCTCGGCACGGGCCTGGCCAGCGCGATCCTGTGCCGAGGCCGGCTCGTCACGGGCGGCCTGTGGACCGGCGAGATCGGCCACATCGTCGTGCAACCCGACGGCCCGCTGTGCGGCTGCGGCCAGCGTGGCTGCCTCGAGGCCCTCTCGAGCGCCGGGGCGATCGGCCGTCGCTGGTCCGAGGCCACCGGGCTCGTCGGCGACGCCGCCGAGGTGGCCCGGCGCGCCGACGCCGGCGAGGTCGAGGCCCGACGCGTCTGGCAGGAGGCCATCGAGGCGCTCGCCATCATGGTCGCGCCGGTCGTCGCGGCGGCCGGGACCGAGCTCGTCCTCCTCGGCGGGGGCCTCGTCCACGCCGGCGACACCCTCCTCGACCCGATGCGCGCCGCCCTGACGATGCGCCTCGGCGGCCGCACGGACGTCGCCGTCGAGGCTGCCGCACTCGGCGACCGGGCCGGCTCGCTCGGGGCGGCCACGATCGCCCTCGACCTCGTCGGCCGATGATCGTCACCCTGACCCCGAACCCGGCTGCCGACGTCACCTACGGCGTGGACGCCGTCCACCTCGGCGAGTCGCACCGGGTCCACGACGTCACCGAGCGCGCCGGCGGCAAGGGCGTCAACGTCGCCTCGGTGCTCACCGCTCTCGGACAGCACGCCGTGGCCGTCGCACCGGTGGGGACTGCTGACCTCGCTGCCTGGGCGGCCGACCTCACCGAGCGTGGCATCAGCCATCGCCTCGTCGAGTCACCTTCTGCCACCAGGCGATCCATCGCCGTGGTCGAGGCCGACGGTCGCACGACGCTCTTCAACGAGGCCGGC
>JAEWFB010000060.1 GCA_023389095.1 Actinomycetes bacterium | reverse complement strand
GGCGTAGGGGACGGTCGTCACCCGGGAGATGGCTGCCACGATCGGGATCGTGGCCTGGCCGCCGCAGGTGACCATGTTGACGTTCTCGATGCCGGCACCGTCGTCCTCGAGGTAGCGGTCGAGGTTCACGGGCGGCACGACGTACGGGCCGATCGCCGCCGGGGTCAGGTCGACGAGCTTCTTGCCGTGTGCCGCGAGCTTGGCGGCGTTGGCGACGTGCGCCTTCGCGGAGGTGGCGTCGAAGACGATGTCGATCTCGTCGAAGCCGTCGAGGGCGATGAGCCCGTCGACGCCCTCGTGGGTCGTCGGGATGCCCAGGCTCGCGGCGCGGCGCAGGCCGTCGGAGGCCGGGTCGATGCCGACCATGGCGCCCACCTCGAGGGTGTCGGACAGGCGCATCACCTTGAACATCAGGTCGGTTCCGATGTTGCCGGGACCGATGATGGCCACCTTGGTCTTGGTCATGAGTGCTCCTCGAGGGCAGAGTCGTCGGCTGGTGCGAACGTGACGGCCACGGACCCCAGACCGGTGATGTCGGCACAGACCGTGGTGCCCGACGTCACCGGGTGCATGGGGCCCAGGGCCCCTGACAGCACGACCTGCCCGGCCCGAAGCGGGTCGCCGACCTGCTTCGCCGTACGGGCGAGCCACAGCAGCGCGTTGAGCGGGTCGCCGAGGCAGGCGGCCCCGCTGCCCTCAGAGACCACGGCACCGTCGACGTGCATCTGCATCGTGACCGAGACGGGCTCGAGTTCCTCGAGGGTCCGGCGGTCGCGCCCCAGCACGAACAGGGCGCTCGACCCGTTGTCGGCGATGGTGTCTGTGATGGCGATGTCCCAGCCGGCCACCCTGCTATCGACGATCTCGAGGGCTGCCACCGCATAGTCGACGGCCGCACGCACGGTCTCTAGGTCCATCACGTCTGCGATGAGGTCCTCACCCAGGACAAAAGCAACCTCGGCCTCCACCTTCGGCTGGAGGAGGGCGCCGACGGGCACGACCTCCAAGGAGGACACGTCCATGTCATCGAAAAGGATGCCGAAGTCGGGTTGATCGACACCCAACTGCTGCTGGACGGCCAGTGACGTAAGACCGATCTTGCGACCCACCACGCGCGCCCCGGCAGCGGTTCGCCTCTCAGCGAGACACCGCTGAACGGCGTACGCCGTTTCGAGGTCCTCCGAGCCCAGAAGGTCACGGACGGGAGAAGACGGCTCACCCGTCCGTGCTGCCCGCTCGAGACGTTCAGCGGCCTCGACGACGACATTCTCAGTGGTGCCATGGCGCGGGCGTTGTCTCGCCGCAGCCGGGTTAACGATCATGGAAACCTCCTCCGCATCGCAACAGCGTGCCCGGGCCTCGTCGTCCTACCTACCGCGACGGTCCGCTGTATGGAACACCGCCTCGAGAAGCCCGCCAGTCGCGTCGTACACGAACGCGTTGGGCCCAAGTGGACCTTCAACATGCCGCCGAACCAGCGGCAGTCATGAGCACGCACCCTTCGCTCGGGCCGGCTCGGCGCCTGCAGCGGTCACCGTCACGGACTCCGGCGCGGGCTTGGGTGGCTAGCGTGACGCGCACGATGCGCTCGAGCTGCCGAGCGTTGTGTCTCAGCGCCCGGCTGAGCGTCGGCGTGTTGCCGCAAAGGAGGCGAAGCTCCCTTGCACAGATGGCTTCCCCTCTCAGCAGTCCCGAAGAGTCCGCTCCGACACTGGCATGAGTCTCGGCTACGTGCGAGATCCCAACCTGCGGGCGAGAGGTGGTGGGTTTGAGCCCGCGCGCATCGAACAGGCGTTCGACCCTGCGGCACACTAGGGTCATGGCGGGCGGTTCAGGGAGAGGGCATGAGCACCCCGTCCCGCCCGTGCCGCCCGCACGCCAGCACTGCTGGGTGAACCACACCGCCGATATCGGTGGCCCGCACCCCGGGCTGGTAGTCGCGTGGCAGCAGCGTGAAGGGCAGTGGTGGGCTCGGGTGATATACCTCGTCGTGGAGGCGGACGCCGTCGTCGACCAGTGGTTCCGCGCAGACCAACTCACGCCGGTCAGCGTGCCGGGTCGACGCGAGTGATCGGGTGGGATCGGTCCCGCGCTTCGGCCATGATGATCGGGTGTCAGTACCTGAGACGAGCCGTCTTCGTGAAGTCGCCCTCCTGCGGGCCTTCCCTTGGGCGCGGCATCTCGAGCAGGAAGAGTTGAACCACTTCGCCGGCGAGTTGGAAGCCGACACGAGAGGTTGGGCCCCGGCCGCTCGGCACCAGCACGCGAGTGTGGTGGTTTCGCACTGGCAGCAGAGGGCGCAGTCCCGAGCTGCGGCGGGCGCGACGCCGTAGCAATGACGCGCGCTCCGGGCACGAACTGCGCTGCGTGATGTGATTAGGCATAGAGGTGTGCCGGTCGGAAGGCGTCGCTCAGCGGGCGGGGCGGTGCCATCGCGCTCGATGTCGCGCGGGAGCTTGAGCAGCTGCCGACCTGGTAGTCCAGTCTCTCGCGCGCCAGCAGCGGCCGGCCGTCGAGAACCAGCGGGTATCAGCCGCGGGCAGGCGGTGTCCTCGACGTCGCAGCGATCGTGAGTTTCCCGGCGGCCGAGGGACACCCGCACCCGACGATGCGGTGCGATGTGCCGGCCCGGCGGCAGCACTCAGTTGGTCTTGGCAGTTGCGTCGTCCAGGTCCGCCGTGGGCGCGTCCTTCCGCACCGACTCGATACCCGCCCGACAGGCCCGACGGGTCTCGTAGTGCTCACTCGTCGGGGTCACCTGCACGTTGGTGGCGACCAAGTTGAATTTGGTACCCCTTCCGGGGCGGGAGTACGACGCGCAACTTCGCAGCCATGCCCTCTCCTCCTCGCTGGGTGTCCCTGCCTGCAAGCCTTCTACCCGCGTCGCGGCTTCGGCCAGCCAGCGCGCGGATCCCCGCGCCGCGGTGCGCGGCGACTCATCGTGCGGCTCTTGGGGCAGGCCATGGAGTTCGGCGTTCAGGCAGTGTCGCCGGGGTCGACGTCTGATCTTGCCCGGTGCAGCCGGACAGCATGTCGCAGGGCGCCCGAGGCGGCCGGCCTCCACCTCCACCACAAACGGCTCCACGACCGTCACGGCGCTCGGTTGCGACGAACCCCAGGCGAAGGGATGGCTGGAGCGCTCGCGACCGTCTCCTGCCGCTGCGTGATCAAGTCAGGGGACGGATCCGCAGTGTCGGGGTGCTGACTCGGATGAACGGCTCCCAAGAGATGGGGTTGGAGCCGCCAGCGAGGTGAGGGTTTGACGGTTCCAGGATCACGACGAGGGGGTCGCCGAGGTGTGCCTGCATCAGCGCGAGAAATCGCAGGGGCTTGTTGTCTCCTGGAAGCGGGTGTTGGTGTGCCGGCGTGCGCGTGATGGTGCGCTGGTCGAGGTCGATGACGTAGTCGGCGGTCATAGTGGTCAGGTGCCACAGGCCGCGTTGGCCCACTGTGACGATGGGCCCGCCGGGCGTTCGCGGCGGGCGCGGCTCACTGGCGGCGTCCGCGACACCGGGCACGGGTGGGGTGACGTTGTCGGGCAGCATCGGCCATCCAGAGTCCGGGGGTCCTGCTTGTGAGGGGGTCCCCATGATGGCGCGGATAGTGGACGATTGCCGCCAGTACTCGAGGACTGCGGAGGGGGTGGGTTCGACCCAGCACAGGAAGGTGCTCCCGACGCGCGGCCAGCGCTCGAAGCGGTTGAGCCGCAGCCAGGTTCGGTCATCGGGGAAGGCCTGGCCGTCTGGGTCTGGCTCACGAAGGTAGACGCGGGCGTCGAGGTCGACGATGTGGGTGGTCCGGCGGGTGCGGATGAGCCAGGCGCCGTGGCTCTCGGGCGTGAGCTCGTCGGCGTCGTAGAGGGCCCGTCGAGCCGTGCTGCTGCGGGTCCTGAGCCCGTAAGCGAGAGTGCCGGTTTCCCACGCGTCGGGGACAGCAGGGAGGTGGTCGCGCGTCGTGTCGCGGCCTGGCGGCGGCTTGTCGGGGTGGTCGTTGGGGTGATCGTCGGAGGTTCCCATGGTTCTCCTTCGGGGTGTCCGGGCGTGCGAGTGGGTTCGGGTGGCTGCGCTGTCCGGGCAGCCGTCATCAGTGATGGGCATGTGCGACCCAGGATTTGGCGGGGGTGCGAGGAGGCCCGCTGGCGCGGATCTCAGATGGCTTTGGGTGTAGGGGGGTGCTCCGGCGGCGGCGCGCTGCGGGTGCGGGTTCGGCTGCGTGCGCCTTGGGTCTCCTGCTGCGCGGCGCGGGCTTCGGCGAGAGCGTTGTTCAGGAGTGCGTAGCAGTAGAAGTCGACGAGCCCGCGGCGCCAGCCCAGGCTCATGGCTCGATCACACATGAGGGTGCGTTTGAGGTTGGAGTGGAAGTTCTCCGCGTCGTTGCGCAGCCCGTAGACGCGTTGGAAGTCTGGGTCGCTCTCTGCGATGACTCGCAGGTTCTCGGGGCGTCGGGCGTCTCCGGTGGTGCCGGCCTGGGGGCTGAGCCAGATGGTGCAGGACCCTCGGGGGCACGGCAGGTGGTATCCGAGGTTGAAGTGGTAGGTGCCGGTGGTGCGACGGAACCGTTTCACCGGGCCGCGTTCGAGCTCGGCGATGACGACCGGGTCACCAGCCTCATCCAGTCCGACGTCGACGACTCGCCCTGCGATGGCGGCCAGGTGGTGGGCGCAGCGCTCCGGTTTGTGGCCGACACCGTGGGTCGTCGTGGCTTCAGGCGGTCGTTCAGGAGGATGGGTGACGGTCCCCAGCGGGTAGGAGCGGGTCCGGCGTCCGGCGTCGTTGAGGACGAGTTCCGCTGTGGGGGTGGGGTGCTGGTCGGTGCCAGCATCTTCCTGAGCCGAGGCGTGCGGGTCGGCGCCGGTGGCCTGCTTGGCCAGCAGCAGGTAGCCGTACTGGGTCAGGACGTGCTCGATGTGCCGGCCGCGCATGGCCCCGTCGTAGACGGCGGCTTGGATACCGTCACGGGCGGCGTCGTGCACGACGCCGAGCAGCCGGACGGCCGTGGCGGCCTCTGCACCGGGGGCGGGGATGTGCGCGGCAGCCAGCACGACGCGTTGGTAGGTCTCCGGGCCCCGGGTGTGCCAGCACACGTAGCCGTGGGTCAACACGGGACCGAGCCGGCCGTGGTGGGCCAGCAGGTCGGGGTCGTAGCGGCCCGCGGGAACGTCGAGCAGCTCCTTGGTGCGCGGGTCGGGGTAGACCAGGTGGGTGCTGCCGTCGGGATCGGTGACGGTGACCGTCTCTGGGGGGCGATAGATGGGGCGTACAAGGGTTCCGTCCCCGTATACGCACCGTGAGGGGTCGGGATGGGTGAGGCTGCCCGGTCCGTCGGGGCGCAGGAGGCCGATGCGGTGGGCAGTATCCACGGCCAGGGCGGGGAACGTGGACTCGAGCTGCTGCAGGCCGGCGTCGGTGGCGAGCAGGTGGTTGCGCAGCCAGCGCCAGTGACCCCACTGCGGGGGGTTCCATCCCGGCGGGGGTGCGTCGACGCCGCTGCTGGCGAGTCCCTGCAGGAGCCAGCCGCGGATCAGCCGCCATGTGTCGCGGTCCTGCAG
>JAEWFB010000008.1 GCA_023389095.1 Actinomycetes bacterium | reverse complement strand
GCGTGTTGACGGTGTCGTAGAGGTTGTCGATGCCGAGGACGTCCTCGACCTTGGCGATGCCGGACTCGAGGACGCCGACGGTGCGCTTCTTCTCGTCGACCTCGTAGTCGCCGCGGCCGTCCTCGCCGCGGTGCAGGCGCTGGGAGATGCGGGCGAACTCGACGTACCACTTCGTGGCGAGGTCGGCCGGACCGCTGATGATGAGCGGCGTGCGCGCCTCGTCGATGAGGATCGAGTCGACCTCGTCGACGATGCAGAAGTGGTGGCCGCGCTGGTCCAGCTCGGCGGGCTCCCACGCCATGTTGTCGCGCAGGTAGTCGAAGCCGAACTCGTTGTTCGTGCCGTACGTGATGTCCTTGGCGTACTCCGCCCGACGCTGCTCGGGCGTCATCGAGGAGAGGATGCAGCCGGTCTCCATGCCGAGGGCGCGGTGGACGCGGCCCATGAGCTCGGACTGGTACTCGGCGAGGAAGTCGTTGACTGTGATGACGTGGACGCCCTGGCCGGTCAGGGCGTTGAGGTAGCTCGGCAGGGTGGCCACGAGCGTCTTGCCCTCACCGGTCTTCATCTCGGCGACGTTGCCCATGTGCAGGGCGGCACCGCCCATGAGCTGCACGTCGAAGTGGCGCTTGCCGAGGGTGCGCTTGCTCGCCTCGCGGACCGCGGCGAACGCCTCCGGGAGCAGCTGGTCGAGGGTCTCGCCGTTGTCGAGCCGCTCGCGGAAGCCCTTGGTCTCGTCGCGCAGCTCCTCGTCGGTGAGCTTCTCGAAGTCCGCCTCGAGGGCGTTGACCTGCTTGGCGATGCCCTGGAGCTTCTTCAGGGTCCGGCCTTCGCCGGCGCGAAGCAGCTTCTCGATGACGGCCATCTGGTGATCTCACTCCCGACTGAACGTGTGGGCTCGCCCGGTGGGCGGGCTCCATCGCCCGCGATGCGTCACGGGACCCGCCTAGGCTAGCCGCCCGGGCGACTCTCCGACCAACGTGCACCGGGCCGCCTCGGTTCCGAACCGGTCACGGTCGCCTCACGGCGCGTCGGCCCAGCCCGCGGGCAGGTCGACCCGGCCCAGCCCCAGCCACTGCGCCATCGACTCGAGGTTGCCGGCCAGCGCGGGCCTGGCCTCGGCCGGGGCGCCGGGCTCCCACGTGACCCGGTGGCAGCGCAGGACGCCCGCGGCCCGGTCGGCCTTGAGGTCGCAGCGGGCCACGAGCGCGTCGCCGTGCAGGAACGGCAGGACGTAGTAGCCGTGCACGCGCTGGTGGGCCGGTGTGTAGATCTCGATGCGGTAGTGGAAGTCCCAGAGGTCGTGGATCCGGTCGCGCTGCCACACGAGTGAGTCGAAGGGGCTGACGAGCGCCTCGGCGTGGACGCGACGCGGCAGCCGGGCCTCGGCGTGCAGCCAGGCGGGTCGCCAGCCGGGGACCTCGACCGGCACGAGCTCACCGGAGGCGACGAGGCGCGCGATGGCAGGCCGGGCGTCCTCCCGCTTGATCCGGAAGTAGTCGGCCAGGCACAGCTCGGTGCCGACGCCGTGGGCGCGGGCCGCGATGCGGACGAGCTCGAGGTACCGGTCGGGGTCGCCCTCGGGGCCGGGCCGCTGTGTCCAGGCCGCCCGCTCGGCCGGCGGCGCCGTGGCGGCGAGCGAGGCGTACCGACGCTCGAACTGCGTGGTGCGCCCGGCCGAGCTGATGCGTCCGGCCCAGAAGAGGTACTCGAGGGCCTGTTTGACCTCAGACCAGTTCCAGCCCCAGTGGTCGGTGCGCCGGGGCTGGTCGTGCTCGAGGGCGGCCTCGACCTCGCGAGCGGTCATCGGCCCGCGGGCCACGACCTCGGCCTCGACGACGTCGACGAAGTCGGGGCGCTCGGCGAGGATGCGCCGCATCCCGCCCCAGGCCTTCTCGGCGGCGGCCCGCATGCGCGCGTCGAGCAGCGGCCACGTGGACGGCGGGATGAGGCTCGCCTCGTGGGCCCAGTACTCGACGAGCCGCCGCGGCGCGCGGTCGCGGGCGCGGTCGAGCAGCGCCGTGTCGTAGGGGCCGAGACGGGAGAAGAGCGGCAGGTACTGGCTGCGCGCCAGCACGTTGACGCTGTCGATCTGGATGACGCCGACCCGGTCGACGACGCGCTGGACGTGGCGCATCGTCGCCGCGAACGGCTCGGGGCGCGGGTCGAGGAAGCCCTGCGCGGCGATGGCGACGCGTCGGGCCTGGGCGCGGCTGAGCCGGCGCGGTGCAGCGGTCACGGGGAACGGTCCTCGTCGGGGCGTCTGGGCTGGTCAGTCGGGCTGGTCAGTCGGGCTGGTCAGTCGGGTTGGTCAGTCGGGTTGGTCAGTCGGGGTCGATGAGCCGCTGGCGCACGGCATACATCGCCGCCTCCATCCGCGAGTGCATCTGCAGCTTGTCGAGGATGTTGCGGATGTGGTTGCGCACCGTGTTCTCGGAGATGAACAGGTCGGTGGCGATCTCGCGGTTGAGCTTGCCCTTGGCGACGCGGGTGAGGATCTGCAGCTCGCGGTCGGTGAGGCGCGGCAGCTCGAGCCCGGGCGCCGGGGCGGCCGGCGCCTCCCGCTCGCTGATCTGCTTGAACTCGCTGAGCAGCTTGGCGGCCATCATCGGCGAGACGAGCGACTGGCCGTCGTGCAGCCGGCGGATGCCGTCGGCGACCTCCTCGGGCGGGACGTCCTTGAGCAGGTAGCCGTTGGCGCCGGCGCGGACCGCCTCGAAGAGGTTGGCCTCCTCGTCCGAGCTCGTCAGCATGAGGATGCGGGCCGAGGGCATCCGCGCCTTGATCGCCCGGCACGCCTCGATGCCGCCGCGCTTGGGCATGCTGACGTCCATGACGATGACGTCGGGCGCCTTCTCCTCGGCGACACTGACCGCCTCGACGCCGTCGGCCGCCTCACCGACGACCTGGATGCCGTCCTCGGTCTCGAGGACGGTCTGCAGCCCGCGGCGGTAGAGCGCGTGGTCGTCGACGATGAGGACACGGATGACGTCCGGCGGCGGGTTCACCCGCCCATCCTGTCAAAGCGCGCCGACAACGCACGTCGGCGCGCGCACGGACCAATGACGACCGGGGCGCGACCGGGGCGCGAACGGGGCGCCGCCCGCTCGTGCGGACGACGCCCCGGTGCCTCGGTGGCGGCGGTGCCGGCTCAGCCGGTCGCCGCGACCTCCTGGTCGGTCTCGAGGTGCAGGACGCCGTAGCTCCAGCCCCGGCGTCGGTAGACGACGCTCGGGCGGTCGGTGTCGGCGTCGTGGAAGAGGAAGAAGTCGTGGCCGACGAGCTCCATCTGGTTGACGGCGTCCTCGAGGGACATCGGCGCGGCCGTGTGGATCTTCTCGCGCACCTCGATCGGGCTGTTGCCGAGCGCGCCGAAGCGGTCGAGGTCGTCGATGCGTCCGTCGTCGGGGGCCGTGTCGAGAGCAGCGGGCTCGCCCGCGGCGTCGATGCGTGCCGTCGCCTGTGCCACCGACTCGGGGACCCGGCGTCCCCGGCTCACCTTCCGCTTGTCGTGCAGGCGCCGCAACCGGTCCATGAGCTTGTCGACGGCCGCGTCGAGCGCGGCGTACTTGTCGTCGAGGCAGGCCTCGGCACGGATCACGGGGCCCTTGGCCCGGCACGTGATCTCGACCTTCTCCGACCCACGGGCGACCCGCTCGTGGGTGACGACGACGTCGATGCGGTGCACCTTCGGGGCGAGCGCAGGCACCTTGGCCAGTCGCTCGTCCAGCTGCTGACGGAATCGGTCGGGGATCTGGACGTGACGCCCAGTGACGACGATCTCCACGGTTCCTCCTTGATCGCGCACGGCTTCTTCGTGCGGCGCAGAAATGCGGTTCGGGCCGGGCCACGCGGGGGCCGGCCCACTGTCGGGTCGGCACCACCCCTTCCGCTCGATCACGCCTCCGGAGCGGCACGGGCGGGGCTGACGAGCTGCTCATACCCGGATGTCGCACCCCGGAGGACGGGGTTCCATGACCTGACCCTACTTCGGCGGTGACGCCGGTGGAAGCCGAGCCCGGTGTCTCGTCGAACATCACAGTCGCGGCCCCCGGCCGGCCCTCCCCCGGGGCGCGCCGGGGGCCGGCGTCGCCGCCACGGTGGCACCCACGACGTCCGCGGCCCCGGCTGCACGCAGGGCGCGGGCGGCCTCGGCCAGGGTGGCTCCGGTGGTGAGGACGTCATCGACGACGATGCACCGTCGACCACGGATCACGCTGCGCCACAATGGTTTCACGGCCATCGAACCCTCCAGGTTGCGACGCCTGTCCACGCGGTCC
Organism: Actinomycetes bacterium; assembly: GCA_023389095.1. Taxonomy (GTDB): domain Bacteria; phylum Actinomycetota; class Actinomycetes; order Actinomycetales; family Dermatophilaceae; genus Monashia. The sequence goes on along the minus strand of JAEWFB010000008.1, from coordinate 180 downwards.
AGGCCGGCCTGGTCCCGGGTGCGGCGGGTGGGGGCCAGGGCCGGGGCGAGCCGGGTGGCGACCGACGCCCCGTCACCCGCGGCCTGCTGCGACACGCCGAGCGCGCGGGTCGTGAGCTCGACGAGCGGCGTGTCGCCGCGGCGGCGCTCGGCCCGACGCGAGGAGGGCACGGGCACGACG
>JAEWFB010000668.1 GCA_023389095.1 Actinomycetes bacterium | reverse complement strand
TGCACGAGGTTGACCGGCTCACGCGTCGCCTCACCGGCGTCGAGCTGCGCGGACAGCAGCAGGTCGGACACGACGTCGCTCATGACCTTCGTGTCGTCGACGAGCTGGTCGACCTCCGGCATCAGCTCGCCGCTGCCCTGCGCCCGCAGGTGCCGGCGCAGCATCTGGGCCCGGATGCTGATGACGCTGAGCGGCGTGCGCAGCTCGTGGCTGGCGTCGGCGACGAACTGGCGCTGCAGCTCGAGCGCGTCGGCGAGCGGGCGCACCGCGCGCCGTGCGGCGAACAGCCCGGTGATCGCCGACAGCGCGACACCGAGCACGCCCGCCACGCCCATGGCGATGAGCAGGTTGCGCTCCTGCGACCCGTGGACCCGAATGTCGTACACCGCGGCGTACGTGTGGCCCTGGCGCCGGACCCCTGCCGCCGGCCAGTCGCGCCCCTCGGTCTGGACGTTCAGGGTGAACGGGCGGTCCGGCACCGCCACGCTCGGGTCGGCGGTCGCGGTGCGCAGCGCCGCGGCCGCCGCCTGCTGCACGGCCGGCGGCATCGTCTTCGTCGCGTCCGCCCCGGCGGGCGTCAGCTCGAGGAGCCAGATGCCGGGAGGCGCGTCGCCGATGTCGTCGACGGTGGTGGCCGACGCGTCGACCATGCGACGGATGTCGCTGCCCTGCTGCCGGTCGAAGAGGAAGCCCGCCCCGAGGATGGCGACCAGCACGACGAGGGCCGTCGTGGCGCCCACCCGGAGGGCGATCGACCGCGACGCGCGGCCGACCGGATCCGTCTGCGCGCCAAGGGCCCTCGCGCGCTTGCCCCGCCTCACCGGGACCCCAACCGGTAGCCGACGCCGTGAACGGTCTCGACGACGCGCTTGCCGAGCTTGCGCCGCAGGTAGTGCACGTAGGTGTCGACGGCGCCGAGCGTGTCGGCCCGGTCGAAGGCTCGGTCGAGCAGCTCGTCGCGGGTGAACACCCGGGTGGGCCGGCGCGCGAACACCTCGAGCAGCGCAGCCTCGCGCCGGGACAGGACGACGTCCTCCCCTTCGCCGACGACGCGCTGCTCCCCGACGACGAGCCGTCTCGACCCCACGGCAAGCTCCGTGGCGCCGACGCCGAGGGGCCGCAGCAGCGCCCGGAGCCGGGCCAGCAGCTCGTCGACGTCGAACGGCTTGACGACGTAGTCCTGGGCGCCGGCGTCCAGGCCCTCGACCCGGTCCGCGACCGTGCCGCGCGCCGTGAGGAACAGGACGGGGACGGCCAGGCCCTTGGTGCGCAGCCGGGACACGAGGTCGACGCCCTCGATGCCCGGCAGCCCCCGGTCGACCACGAGCACGTCCCACTCCCCCACGAGCCCCTGGTGCAGGCCGGCCTGGCCGTCACGCACCGCGGTGACCGCGTAGCCCTCCTCGGTCAGCAGCAGCTCGAGCATCGTCGACAGGTCGGCGTCGTCCTCGACGAGCAGGAGCCGGCGACCACGCCCCGCCCCGGCCTGCGACGGGGGCGGTGGCACGGAGAGGTCCCCGGGCAGCGAGAGGTCACCCGGCAGGTCGTCGGACATGCGACCCACGATCATCTCCTCGTCTCATAACTTTCTGAGATCCACCGTCGACCATCGACTGCGTGAGCAACACCATGACATCCCGGAGCGCGGCACGCCCGCGGCCGAACGAGCGTGTCCGCGGCGCCCTGCGCAGCGGCGTGGCGTTCCGCCGCTGGCGCCACCGCGTGGCCGACCTGCTCGAGGCCCTCGCCATCGGCACCCTGATGCTCGTCGTGGCGCAGTTCCTCCTCGGCGGCGGCAGCCACGACCTGCTGTCCGGCGACGCCGGCTCCCGCCTCACCGCAGTCGGGCGCCTCACCGGGCTCGTCGCGATGGACCTGCTGCTCCTCCAGCTCGTCCTCGCCGCACGCGTCCCGTGGGTCGACCGCGTGTACGGCATGGACCGCGCCCTCAAGGCGCACCGCATCCTCGGCCGGGTCACCGTCCCCCTCGTGCTCGTCCACGTCGGCACCATCGTCGTCGGCTACGCCATCGCCGACGGCCGCACCGGCGTCTTCGGGTCGCTGCGCGAGCTGCTGAAGATGGTCACCGGCGGCGGCGACCTGCTGCTCTCGGCCCTCGCGACCGCGGCCCTCGTCGCCATCGCCGTCACGTCGGTGCAGATCGCCCGCCGACGCATGTCCTACGAGTGGTGGCACGTCGTGCACCTGACGGCCTACGCCGCCGTGGTGCTCTCCATCCCGCACGAGCTGTCGCTCGGGTCCGACTTCACGGCCTCGGCCTGGACGCGCGCGTACTGGTGGACCCTCTGGGTCGTCGTCGCGGCGAGCATCCTCTGGTGGCGCATCCTGCTGCCCGTGGTCCGCAGCGCCCGCCACGGCCTGCGCGTCGTCGAGGTCGTCGAGGAGTCCGACGGCGTCTGGTCGATCCTCATGCGCGGCCGCAACCTCGACCGGCTCCAGGTGCGCGCCGGGCAGTTCTTCAACTGGCGCTTCGTGACGCCCCGGCTGCTCCTCGCCGCCCACCCCTGGTCGCTGTCGGCCGCCCCCGACGGCCGCACCCTGCGCATCACGATCCGCGGCCTCGGCGACCACTCCTCGGCGATCGCCGACCTCAAGCCCGGCACCTTCGTGCTCGTCGAGGGCCCCTACGGCGCCTTCACCACGCAGGCCAGGGTCCGCCGCCGCGTGCTGCTGCTCGCCGCCGGCATCGGCGTCACCCCGGTCCGGGCCCTCCTCGAGGAGCTCGTCACCGAGGGGCACGCGCTCCCCGGCGACGTCACGCTGCTCTACCGCGCGAACGACCCGAGCCAGCTGCCGTTGCACCACGAGCTCGAGGCGCTCGTCAGGCTCGCCGACCACCACCTCGTGACGCTCGTCGGACCGCCCGTCCGGGGGTCGTCGCTGCCCGAGGGCGTCGGCGGCGCCGGGTCCGACGCGGAGCGCCTGCGCCGCCTCGTCCCCGACCTGGCCCACCACGAGGTGTACCTCTGCGGCCCGCCGCAGTGGATGTCCCTCGTGCACCGGGCAGTCCGCCGGGCCGGCGTCTCCGGCCCCCACATCCACGACGAGAGGTTCGGCTGGTGAGGAAGACGACATCGGTCATCGTCGGCGTCGCGAGCGCCACGGCCATCGCCGCGTCCTGGGCTGCCGGCCTGACGCCGAAGCACGACGCCGTCGGCGGCGTCACGCTGTCCGCGCCCCCGGCGTCCGCCGGCCGTTCGACGGACGCGTCCCCGACGCCGAGCGCCAAGGCCACCTCTGCGGCGGCACCGCCCAAGCACACCTCGAGCGGCTCCAAGAGCAGCGGCTCGAGCGCGTCGAAGGCGGCTGCGCGCCCGCGCACCGTCGACGGCGGCGTCGCGAGCACCCAGTACGGCAACGTGCAGGTCGCCATCACCGTGACCGGCTCGCGCATCACCGACGTCACCGCGCTGCACCTCACCGACAGCTCGGGACACTCCGTCCAGATCAGTGACTACGCGGCACCGATCCTGCGCCACGAGGCCCTCGCGAAGCAGTCGGCGCAGATCGACATGGTGAGTGGCGCGACATACACGAGCGAGGCCTACCAGCAGAGCCTCCAGTCGGCGATCGACGCGGCGCACATCTGAGGGGCGCCCGTCGACCTCGCCCGGGCGTGGGGCCGCGCCCCCCCCCAAACCCCGCCCCCCCCCCC
>JAEWFB010000661.1 GCA_023389095.1 Actinomycetes bacterium | reverse complement strand
CCGAGCTCGATCCAGCCCGAGCCACCGCACGTGCGGCACTGCTCCGGCGTGCCCCACGTCTCGGCCCCGTGGCAGGCGAAGCAGAGGAAGTCGGTCTCCATGCTCGGCTCGGTGAAGGGGAAGTAGTTGGCCCGCACCCGGGTGCGGGTGTCCTCGCCGAACATGATGCGCACGAACGCGTCGAGCGCGCCGCGCAGGTGGGCCATCGTCAGGCCCTGGTCGATGGCGAGGCACTCGATCTGGTGGAAGACCGGCGTGTGCGTGGCGTCGAGGTCGTCGGTGCGGAACACCTTGCCCGGGGCCACGACGTAGATCGGCGGCTCCTTCTCGAGCATCGTGCGGATCTGCACCGGGGAGGTCTGGGTGCGCAGCACGAGACCGGAGTCGACCGGGTCGAGGAAGAAGGTGTCCTGCATCTGCCTGGCCGGGTGGTCCGGGCCGAGGTTGAGGGCGTCGAAGTTGAGCCACTCGCTCTCGAGCTCGGGACCCTCGGCCACCTCCCAGCCCATCCCGACGAAGGCGTCGACGAGGCGCTGGGCGGTCAGCTCGATGGGGTGGCGCGACCCGAGCGGGCGGCGGGCCACCGGGAGCGTGACGTCGACGCGCTCCTCGACGAGGATGCGCTCGTCGCGCTCGGCCTCGAGCTGAACCTGCCGCGCGGCGACGGCCTGGCCGACGCGTCCGCGCGCCTGGCCGACCCGCTTGCCGGCCTCGGCCTTGGCGCTCGGGGGCAGGGCGCCGATCTCGCGGTTGGCGAGCGCGAGGGCGCTCTTCTCACCCTGGTGGGCGGTGCGCACGGCCTTGAGGTCGTCGAGCGAGGTGGCCGCGGCGATCGCGGCGAGGGCCTCCTCGACGGCGGCGTCGATCTGTGCCGGGTCGAGGGCGGAGACCTCGACCGGGTCGTAGTTCGTGTTGGGTCCGGACATCGGCGTGCGTGGCTGCTCTCGCTCGGGGTGCGGGTCGGTTCTGGGCTGCCAGTCTAGGGGCGGCGTCGAACCGGTTCCCGCGGCGTCCGGCCGTCCTGCCCGCCTGCGACCTCAGGGACCGACGACCGCCGGCAGCCCGGCGGGCAGGCGCACGACGAACCGCGCCCCGCCGGCGTCGCTGTCGGCCACGTGGACCGTGCCGCCGTGCGCCTCGACGAGACCGCGCACGACGTAGAGCCCGAGGCCGGTGCTCGCGTTCGACGGACCGTGCCAGAAGCGTCCGAACACCTTGTCGCGATCGGCAGGCGCGATGCCCTCCCCCTCGTCGTCGACGTGGACGACCACCGACTCGACGGCCGACTCCGGTCCCGGCTCGACGCCCGCCTCGTCTCGCGCGCCGGCGCGGTCGAGCGTCACGGTGACCGGGCCCGCGCCGTGCTGGAGGGCGTTCTCGATGAGGTTGAAGAAGATCTGCTCCAGGCGGTCGGCGTCGGCCCACATCTCCGGCAGACCGAGCGCACCGGCCGCGGGACCGAGCCGCAACGTCACGGCCCCCGGCGCCCGCCCGACCTCGTACCGCGCGACGTGGCCACGCAGCATCGCCTGGAGGTCGACGGGTCCGAGGCGCAGGTTGAGGCTGTCGGAGTCGAGGCGTGAGATGTCGAGCAGCTCGGTGATGAGGCGGGTCAGGCGCGTCGCGTCGGACTCGATCGTCTCGATCATGAGGCGCTTCTGCTCGTCGGTGAAGCGGTCCCAGCGCCGCAGGAGGCTGCTCGTGAAGCCGGTGACCGACGTCAGCGGGGCGCGCAGCTCGTGCGCGACGGTCGACAGGACGCTCGCCTGCTCGCGTTCCGCGCGGAGGCGCGCCTCGGCGTCGCGCAGGCCGAGCATGATGCGCTCGACCACCCCGTCGGCGCCGCGGACGTACCGGGCCGTCACGAGGACGTCCTGGCCGGCGGGCGCGACGAGGAGCTTCTCGCGGTGCCCGGGACTCGAGGCGAGACCGCCCCACGGGTCGGTGTGCTCCCACCAGGCCCGGCCGTACTTGTCGGTGAACGGCAGTCCTTCCTCGAGGGCGCGCCCGACCAGGTCGTCGGCCGTGCAGGCGAGGATGCGCGCCGCCTCGGTGTTGACGAAGCGGATCCGCCGGTCGGGGCCGACGACGACGAGACCGTCCGGCAGCAGCTCGCCCATCATCGAGACGGGGGCCATGGCGTCGACGGACCGGGGCAGGTGGTCGCCGGAACCGTCGACGCGGGTCATGGAGCGAGGATAGCCACGGGCCGGCCGCCCGTGACCACGAGGGCGGTCCCGACGTGCCGGGTCAGGCCCGGGTGCGGCGAGCCTCGGCCGACGCGTAGAGGCACACGGTGGCGGCCATGGCGAGGTTGAGCGACTCGGCGGCGCCGTAGATCGGCACCCGGACGACGTCGTCGCACGCCTCGCGGATCTGCGCCGGCAGGCCCCACGCCTCGTTCCCCATGACCCACGCGTGGGTGCGGCGCAGGTCGGCGTCGTGCAGCAGCGTCGTGCCGGCACCGTCGGCGGCGAGCAGGGCCACGCCCCGGGCCCGCAGCGCCGCGAGGATGTCCGGCACCGGGACGCCGACGACGACCGGCAGGTGCCACAGCGAACCGACCGTCGAGCGGACGACCTTGGCGTTGTAGACGTCGACGCTGGCGTCGCTGACGACGACGGCGTCGGCGCCCGCAGCGTCGGCACCCCGGATCACGGTGCCGGCGTTGCCGGGGTCGCGCACGTTGGTCAGGACGCAGACGAACCCGCCGTCGGGCACCCGGCCCAGCGCCTCGGCGAGGGGGACGTCGACCGTCTGGCAGACGGCGGCCAGGCCCTGCGGGGACTCGGTGTCGCACATGGCGACGAGCACCTCGGGGCTCACCTCGTGGACCCACAGGTCGGCAGCACGGGCGGCCGCGAGGATGTCCTCGTGCCGCTGCGCCGCCTCGGGCGTCACGTAGACGTCGCGCACGGCGTCGGGACGGTGGGCGACGGCCTCACGGACCGCCTGCGGGCCCTCGGCGAGGAACTGGCCGGTGCGTTCACGCACGGAGCGCCGGGACAACGCCCGGACCGCCTTGACCCGATCGGATCGGGTGTTGGTCAGCACGGGGTGTCCCGGCGCTCGGGTGCGCTGCGGGTGACGCTCAGGCGGCGTCGCCGGCCTTGTCGGCCGCGGCGGGGACGTTGGCCCGCGAGAGCTCGACGAGGGTGGCGAAGGCCGGCGCGTCGTTGACGGCGAGGTCGGCGAGGATCTTACGGTCGACCTCGACACCGGCGGCCTTGAGGCCCTGCATGAACCGGTTGTAGGTCATGCCGTTGGCGCGGGCCGCGGCGTTGATGCGCTGGATCCAGAGGCGACGGAAGTCGCCCTTCTTGGCGCGACGGTCACGGTAGGCGTAGCCCAGCGAGTGGGTGACCTGCTCCTTGGCCTTGCGGTAGAGACGCGACCGCTGACCGCGGTAACCGCTCGCGCGCTCGAGAACGACGCGACGCTTCTTCTGGGCGTTGACCGCCCGCTTCACGCGTGCCACGTGAA
>JAEWFB010000651.1 GCA_023389095.1 Actinomycetes bacterium | reverse complement strand
GGGGGGGTGGGGGGCAACTCGACGCGTTCGGGCGCCGACGGTTGGGGTGGGCGCACACGGCGTCCTAGAGTCGACGCGTGGGCCGGGCGGAGGTCAACCGGTGGCGACCCGTCGCGGGCGCCGTCCTCGTCGTGGGTCCCGTCGTTGCCCTGGTCGTGGCCCTCGCCGGCTGCACCACCGGGGACGCCGCGCACGGGGAGGCGACGCGTCCGGTGTCGGTGGCCGTCGTCGCACCCGAGGTGACGTTCACCCCGGTCGACCCCGGCCCCGCACCGACGATCACGGTGCCCCCGCGTCGGGCGGGGGAGGTGGCCCGGGTCGTCGTGACGCGCGTCGGGCCCGGCACGTCGTTCCACAACCTGCCGGGAGAGGCGGTCACGGTGGGACGGACCTACACGGTCGAGGTGGCCTGTGCCGCAGGCCGGCCCGCTACGGACAGGCCCGACGCGACCGACGCGACCGACGCAACGGGCACCACCTATGCGATCTACGACGCCGCGCCGGGGACGTGGGGGCGCGGCGAGCCGCTCTACTCGAGGGCCTTCGCGTGCGACGGCACGGTCCAGCGCACCGTCGACCTCGGGCTGCCGGCCGGTCCGGTGCAGATCGACGTGCGCGGCCTGCCTGCCGACGCCGTCGCCGCGTACGCCGTGATCACTCCCGAGTGAGCACCCACCGACCGACGCCGTCCGGTCCTTCGGTCGGCGTTCGGTCACCTCGTCCGTGGTGCACCACCGACGAGGCGTCGGCACCGCCCACGAGGTGAGCAACCGCTGCCCGACCGGGTCGTCGTGAACTCGGTCGAGCGCGTCCGGCCGGCGCCGTTAGGCTGGCCCGCGTGATCGACATCAAGCTCGTGCGCGACGAACCCGACCGGGTCCGCGCCTCGCAACAGGCCCGTGGAGAGGACCCGGGGATCGTGGACGCGATCCTCGCCGCCGACGAGCGCCGTCGATCCTCCCTCACCGACTTCGAGCGCCTCCGGGCCGAGCAGAAGACCGTCAGCAAGGCGGTCGGCGCGGCCATGGGCGCCTTCCAGAAGGCGAAGAAGGCCGGCGACGCCGACGCCGAGCACCTCGAGAAGAAGGCGCACGAGGCGCGGTCGCACGCCGCGACGCTGAGCGACCGCGTCAAGGGGCTCGAGGAGGAGGCCGACGTCGCCGGTGCGGAGCTCGACCGCCTGCTCCGACGCGTCGGCAACGTCATCATCGACGGCGTGCCCACCGGCGGCGAGGACGACTACGTCGTGCTCGAGACCGTCGGCACCCCGCGCGACTTCGCGGCCGAGGGCTTCGAGCCGCTCGACCACCTGGCGCTCGGCGAGAAGCTCGGCGCCATCGACATGGAGCGCGGCGCGAAGGTCGGCGGCGCCCGGTTCTACTACCTCACCGGCGTCGGGGCCCGGCTCGAGCTCGCGCTGCTCAACATGGCGATCGCCCAGGCCACCGCCACCGGGTTCACGCCGATGATCACCCCGACGCTCGCGCGCACCGAGATCATGGCCGGGGCCGGCTTCATCGACGCGCACGACGAGGAGGTCTACAAGCTCAAGGACGACGAGCTGTACCTCACCGGCACCTCGGAGGTCGCGCTCGCCGGCTACCACGCCGACGAGATCATCGACCTGAGCAACGGCCCGAAGCGCTACGCCGGCTGGTCGGCCTGCTACCGGCGCGAGGCCGGCTCGCACGGCAAGGACACCCGCGGCATCATCCGCGTGCACCAGTTCCACAAGGTCGAGATGTTCAGCTACTGCCGGCCGGAGGACGCCGAGGCCGAGCACCAGCGCCTGCTCGGCTGGGAGCGCGAGATGCTCGCCAAGATCGAGGTGCCCTACCGCGTCATCGACACGGCCGCCGGCGACCTCGGCGGACCGGCCGCGCGCAAGTTCGACTGCGAGGCCTGGGTGCCGACGCAGGGCAAGTACCGCGAGCTGTCGTCGACGTCGAACTGCACCACCTACCAGGCGCGCCGGCTGAACACGCGCGAGCGCGACCCGAACGGTTCGGGCACCCGCGCCGTGGCGACCCTGAACGGCACCCTCGGCACGACGCGCTGGCTCGTCGCCATCCTCGAGAACCACCAGCAGCCCGACGGCTCGGTCGTCGTCCCCGAGGCCCTGCGCCCCTTCCTCGGGCTCGACGTCCTCGCGCCCCTCGCCTGACGCGCCGACGTCAATCGAGAAAGCAATCCGTCCGCACCCCCTCTATCGAGAAAGCAATCCGATCGCTTTCTCGATGGGGGGGGGTGGGCGGGCGAACTGCTTACTCGATGGGAGAGCAGCGGACGGACTGCTTTCTCGATCGAGGAGCCTGGTCAGCGCTCGTCGAGCATGACCTCGATGCTGTAGTCCTCGGCGTGGTAGCAGTGGTCGCCGTACTCGACCGGGCCTCCCACGGCGTCGAAGGCGGTGCGCGACATCGTCAGCACGGGCTGGGAGGGCCGCAGTCCGAGGTGTCGGCGCTCCGACGCGGTGGGGGTGCGCGCACCGATGCGTTGGTGGGCGACGACCGGCTTGCCGCCGCGTGCCCGGAGCAGCGCGTAGAGCCCGTCGCGCTGCAGCTCCTCGCGGGAGATGTCGGAGTAGCGCGGCGGCAGCCAGTTCTGCAGGATCGCGAGCGGCCGGTCGCCGTTGCTGCGCAGGCGCACGACGTGCAGCAACGGGGTGTCGACCGGCAGCCCCAGCGCCGAGGCCGCGACGGCGTCCTCGACGACCTCGTGGGTCAGCACCTCGGTGCGAGGGTCGCCGCCGCCCTCGCTGCGCAGGTCGTCGTAGAGGCTCGTCAGCTCGGCGCGTCGGTGGATCTGGCGCCCGGCGACGGTGGTGCCCAGGCCGCGCCGGCGCAGCAGCAGGCCCTGGCCGACGAGCTCCTGGATGGCGCGGCGGACCGTCGGGCGCGACAGCCCCAGCCGGTCCGCCATCGCCACCTCGTTCTCGAACGGGTCCCCGGGCTGGAGGTCTCCGCGCGAGATGGCCCCGCTCAGCTGCTGGGCCAGCTGGTGGTAGAGCGGAACCGGCGTCTCGCGGTCGATGCGGACGTCAACGGTCTTGGCCATGGCCGCAGACTAGCCAGTTGGTCCCGATATGTGAGCAGGTGCTCACAACCTGACACATCGGCGTGTCCCGACGCTCGCGCGTCGTCACGGGGGTGGGTGGATGCGTCACCGGGGCGCCTTGACGACCAGGACCGGCACCTCCGCGTCGAGGATGACGTTCTGCGCGACGCTGCCGAGGAACGCCTTGCCCATGGGCGAGCGGCGGCGGGCCCCGATGACGAGCAGCTCCGGCTTGAGGTCTCGGGTCGCGCCGAGGATCGCCTCGGACACGTCGGCGATGTCGTGGCCGCCCGCGACGAGATGGACGCGGACGTCCAGCGGGCCGGTCCCCGCCGAGGCGAGCGCGGTGTCGACGGCGTCGGAGATGCCGGCCCGCGTCGCCTCGGCGACGTCGTTGTCGAGGGCGTCGACGACGTGGACGACGACGAGGCCCGTGCCCCGGTAGCCGGCCTGGCGGGCCGCCTCCTGGAGCACGAGGTCGCTGGAGGACCGCACCTGGTGTGCCACTGCGACAGTCATGGTGCACTCCTCCCGGCTCAGCGCTGCAGCTCGTGCGACAGCTCGGCCAGCTCGTCGCCGCCGGCCATCTGACGCGTCAGCTCGTCGAGCGTCACCTCGGAGCGCTTCTTGTCGAGCACCGCCTGGCCGAGCTTGAGGATGACGAAGTGGTTGCCGACGAGGTGCGCGTGGTGCGGGTTGTGGGTGATGAACACGACGCCGAGGCCGGCGTCACGTGCCGCCGCCGTGTACTTGAGCACGACGCCGGACTGCTTGACGCCGAGGGCCGCCGTCGGCTCGTCGAGGATGAGGACGCGGGCGCCGAAGTACACGGCCCGGGCGATCGCGACGCACTGGCGCTGGCCGCCGGAGAGCGTGCCGATGGGCTGGTTGATGTCCTTGACGACGATCCCCATCTTGCGCAGCTCCTGGTCGGCGATCTCCCTCATCTCGTTGCTCTTGAGCGGGGCGAACGGGAGCGAGGAGCTGGTGAGCTCGGCGCCGAGGAAGAAGTTGCGCCAGACCTCCATGAGCCCGACGACCGCGAGGTCCTGGTAGACGGTCGCGATGCCGTGCGCGAGGGAGTCGCGGGGGCTGGTGAAGCTGACCTCCTTGCCGTCGACCTTCATGGTGCCCTCGTTGTGCGGGTGCAGGCCGGCGATGATCTTGATGAGCGTCGACTTGCCGGCACCGTTGTCGCCGAGCACGCAGGTGACCTCGCCGGCGTTGACGGTCAGGTTGATGCCCTTGAGAGCACGGATCGCGCCGTAGGTCTTGCCGATGTTGGTCATCTCGACGAGCGGCTCGCCCTGGTGGAGTCCGGGGTCCGCGTGGTCGTGCAGGGTGTCGGTCATGTCAACCCACCTTCCGGGCGGTCGAGAGTCGCTTGACGTAGTTGTTGACCATGACGGCGAGCAGGAGCATGACGCCGAGGAAGGCCTTGAACCAGTTCGGGTCCCACCCGGCGTAGACGATGCACAGGCTGGTCATGCCGAAGATGAAGGCACCGATGGCCACGCCGATGGCGTTGCCGTAGCCGCCGGTCAGGAGCGTGCCACCGACGACCGCGGCGATGATGTAGAGGAACTCGTTGCCCACGCCGTTGCCGGCCTGCAGCGTGTTGAAGTTGTACAGGTAGTGCATGCCGGCGAACCAGCCGAGGAAGGACACGGTCATGAACAGGCCGATCTTGACCCGGGTGACGGGCACACCGACGGCGCGCGCCGAGGCTGCGTTGCCGCCGACCGCGTAGATCCAGTTGCCGACCTTGGTGCGCTGCAGCACGTATGCGGACAGCGCGACGAAGATGAACCACCAGATGACGGTGATCGACAGCGTGACCGAGCCGATCTGCCACTCGTTGGCGAAGATCCAGTTGAGCGAGGTGTAGCCGGCCATCTGGTCGATGTTCGGGCTGGACACCGACCCGGTGACGAGCTTGGTCACCCCGAGGTTGGCGCCCTGCAGCACGAAGAAGGTGCCCAGGGTGATGAGGAAGCTCGGGATCCCGGTCCTCATGACGAGGTAGCCGTTGAGGAACCCGATGGCGAGGCACAGCACCAGCGACAGGATCGCGCCGACCCAGAGGTTGATGCCGAGCTGGTAGCAGAACATCGCGTTGAAGAGGCCCGCGGTGGTGACCACCACACCGGCCGACAGGTCGAACTCGCCGCCGATCATCAGCATCCCGACCGCGACGGCGACGATACCGATCGTCGAGGACTGGTAGAGGACGGTGAAGAAGGAGGCCGGGGTGCGGAAGGCCGGCGCGACGATGAGGAAGAAGATGAAGATGACGACCGCCGCGACGAGGGCGCCGATCTCGGGTCGTGCCAGCAGGCGGTTGGACCAGCCGAGGGTGACCCGGTTGGACGCCTCGGCCGGGGCCGAAGGTGAAGGGTCCGTCTTGACGGGGGTGCTACTCATGACAGCTCCAGTGCTGTTCGGCGGGGGCCGGGCTGCCTGGTCCGACTCGAGGCTGACTCGAGTCTGACTCGAGTCTGACTCGAGTCTGACTCGACGGGCCCGGCCCCCTGGAGGCGGTTAGCGAGTGTTCTGCTTGATGAACGGGAGGACCTGGGCGATGTTCGTCTTGTCGACGAAGGAGGGACCGGTCAGCACCGCTTCGCCGCCACCGAGGATGTTGCCGTTCTTCTTGAACAGGTACAGCTGGGTGATGGCCATGTAGCCCTGCAGGTACGGCTGCTGGTCGATGAACCACTCGATCTTGCCGTCCTGGACCGCCTGGGCGGCGTCGGGGTTGGTGTCGAACGTTCCGATCTTGACCTTGACGCCGGCGGTCTGGGCGGCCTTGAT
>JAEWFB010000649.1 GCA_023389095.1 Actinomycetes bacterium | reverse complement strand
GTCCGAGGGTCGCCTGATGAACCTCGGCAACGCCACCGGCCACCCGAGCTTCGTCATGAGCAACTCGTTCAGCAACCAGACGATCGCCCAGATCGAGCTCTTCACGAAGACCGGCGACTACGCCAAGCAGGTCTACACCCTGCCCAAGCACCTCGACGAGAAGGTCGCCCGCCTGCACCTCGACGCCCTCGGCGTGAAGCTCACCGAGCTGACCAAGGGCCAGGCCGAGTACCTCGGTGTCGACGTCGCCGGCCCGTACAAGCCGGAGCACTACCGCTACTGACGCCGACGCGTCCGACGCGTCCGACTTCGCGTCGTCAGCCGCGTCAGCACGTCACCGAGTGCCGCCTGTCCCGCCGGGGCAGGCGGCACTCGCGCGTCAGGAGCCGGTGCTGCCCGTCGCCGCCGGCGCCTCGAGCAGGAGGAAGTCGCTGCCGCGGGCGGTGATCCGCCAGCCGGTCTGCTTCTGCAGCGCTTCGGAGGCGGCCGAGGACGTCGACACCACGGCCCACCGGCAGCCGGTGTGCGTCAGGTACGCCGTCCAGCCGGGGCTCGCCGCCGAGAAGTCGACGTACTCCTGGACGTGCCCCAGGCTGTACACCTCGACGCGCCCGTCGATCGCGGGTCGCACGTTGGGGTGGCGCCAGATGAGCCAGCCGCCGAGGCCGTAGTCGTTGCACACGACCGTGCCGGCAGGCAGCTTGGCGATCGCAGGGTCGAGCCCGGGTGCGCCGCCGCCCGGGGCCACGGCGCGCACGGCGACGACGACGGCCGCGACGGCCAGCCCCAGGGCGGTCAGGCCGAGGGTGAACCGCACCTCGCGCCGCTCCAGCGGCTCCGGGGCGGTGGGCAGCAGCCCCTGCAGGGTCGTCGCGGCGACCGGGGCGACGACGGCCGCCCCGACGGCGACGGTGCGCGCGTAGAGCAGCGCGAGCCCGGTACCGAGGACGAGGAGCAGCACCTCGGTCCAGCACACCGGCCGCCGCGACCTGGCCCATACCAGGACGACGACGGCGACCATCCCGACGAAGAACGCGAACCCGGGCTGCTTGATCGAGGGCGCCATCCACTCCTGGATGAACTGCGTCGTCTCGTTGACGGCGAAGGGCGACAGGAGCAGCTCCGGCCCGGTCGGCGTCGCGGCGGCGACGACGAGAGAGCCGAGGGGCACGAGGGCCAGCCGCCCCCACTGACGGCGGGTGACGCGTCGGTCGAGGGCGAGCCCGAGCAGGACCGCCGCACCGACGAGCACCCCCATGAACCACATGCCGTGCGAGCAGGCCCACACCCACGTCAGCGGGATCAGCCACCACCGGGCCCGCCGGTCCTGCCACGTGCGCAGCCACGCCCCGGTGGTCACGACGGTGAGCGCGAAGGTGACGAGGTGCGGGCGCAGCGACAGGCTCTGGCTCATCGCGGCCAGCGACACGGCGGTGACCGCGGCCGAGACGAGCAGCGAGCCGCGACGTCGGGTGGCTCGCCACAGCGCGAGGCCGATCCCGGCGACGCCGAGCGGCAGCAGCCAGGCCACCCCGGGCAGGGCGAGCCACTGCTGGAAGAGGCTCATGACCAGCTCGGGCAGCCACTCGTGCAGGCGCCACGGCTGGGTCGACATCGTGCTCCACGGGTCGGGCCCGTTGAACACCCACGTCTGCCGGAGCCGGTCACCCGCGGCGAGGTGCCAGAAGGTGTCGGGGTCCGACACCGGCCGGGCGACCTGGACGACGGCGGCGAGCACGACGAGCCCGGGCAGCAGCTGGCGCACCCGGTAGGGGAGCGGTGGACGACGCGTCGCGGCACTCTCGCTCGACGCGTCGACGCCCGTCCGCGCCGTCCGCGCCGTCTGCGCCGTCTCCACCGGCTGGCTCGACGGCGCGTCGGTGCCCCCCGGGGCCGTGGTGTGGGTCGTGTCGCTCGTCACCCGCCCGATCATCCCCGCTCGACGCGTCCGGCAGGGTCGTTTTGGCCCGATCGGTCCCGACGCTGCCGCCGGCTCCGGGGTACCGGCGTGCGAGGATCGGAGGGCACCTCACCTCCGTCTGGCAGGGACCTCCATGAAGCAGCTCACGGCCGCCGTCCTGGCGCTCGCCCTCTCCGTCTCGCTCGCGGCCTGCAGCAAGGCCACCGACACCACGGGGACCGGGTCGAGCACGACGCCCAGTGCGTCGGCCACCTCGACGGCCTCCTCGACGCCGTCCGACACGACGTCGGGAACGAGCGCGGCCGGGGACTCGACCACCGCGGCGAAGCCGGTCGTCGTCGACCAGTCCACGCCGGAGGCCGCGATGACCTCCTGGCTCGGCTCCATGGTCGCCGGCGACGGCAAGACGGTCTGCGAGCTCATGGCCACGGGCGGCAAGACGATCTCGAGCATCCCCGGCGCCGCCGCGGCCTGCGGCAAGACGATCACCCCGATGCTCGACCAGCTCAAGGAGCTCGCCGGCGCCTTCCAGGGCCTGAAGATCACCGGCGCCACCGTCTCCGGCGACAACGCGACGTTCGAGAGCGTCACGACCGAGCCCGCGCTCGCGGCCGACGTCGTGTCGAGCTTCAAGGCCGTGCGCATCGGCGGGAAGTGGTACGTCACCAAGGGCTGAGCCCCAGCACGCCGGGCCCCGTGGGCCCGCCAAGAGCCCGGCCCCGAGCCCGTCGCCGAGCCCGTGCTCGTGCCCGTCCCCGAGCAGTCCGGAGCCCACCGGATGCACCGCCTCGGCGCAGCGGCCGGTCGCCCGCACGGTACCGGCCGTTCCGGCGGCCTGTGTGATGATGTGCCAAGGACTACGGGACACGGGACACCGCCGTCCCGGGAATGGAGTGTGTCGTGAAGGGTCGGGTACTGGTCGTCGACGACGACCTCGCACTCGCCGAGATGCTCGGGATCGTGCTGCGCAACGAGGGCCTGGAGGTCTCCCACGTGGCCGACGGCTCCGAGGCGGTCGCCGCCTTCCGTGAGTCACGCCCCGCCCTCGTCCTGCTCGACGTCATGCTGCCCGGGCTCGACGGCATGGAGGTGTGCCGGCGCATCCGCTCCGAGAGCGGCGTCCCGATCGTCATGCTGACCGCCCGCACCGACACCGTCGATGTCGTCGTCGGCCTCGAGTCCGGCGCCGACGACTACGTCGTCAAGCCGTTCAAGCCGCAGGAGCTCATCGCCCGCGTCCGCGCCCGGCTGCGCCGCGGCGACGAGCCGGCGCCGGAGAAGCTCGCGATCGGCGACCTCGAGATCGACGTCGCGGGGCACTCGGTCAAGCGCGACGGCCAGGCCCTGTCCCTGACGCCCCTCGAGTTCGACCTGCTCGTCGCGCTCGCCCGCAAGCCGTGGCAGGTCTTCACCCGCGAGGTCCTCCTCGAGCAGGTGTGGGGCTACCGCCACGCCGGCGACACGCGGCTCGTCAACGTGCACGTCCAGCGGCTCCGCTCGAAGATCGAGCACGACCCCGAGCGCCCCGAGATCGTCGTCACGGTCCGGGGCGTCGGGTACAAGGCAGGTCCGGCCTAGCCATGACCGCGAGGTCGGGCAGCCGGGCGCGCACCGCCGGCGTCGCAGGGCTCGTGGGTCGGGTCGGGTCGGGGCTGCGCCGGGCCGGGGCCCGCCTCGTCCACCTGTGGCGGTCCTCGCTCGGGTTCCGTGTCGTCATGGTGACGATGCTGCTCGGCATCCTCGTGCTCACGGCCGTCGGCACCTACCTCTACGGCTCGATCGCCCAGGGCCTCGTCGACGGGCGGCAGCGGATTGCTGCCGACGACAGCCTGCGCGATGCCATCGACGCGCAGAAGCAGTTCGACTCGACCGACCAGAACGGCTCCGACGCCGCCATCACCCAGTTCGCGACGACCCTCGTCAACCAGTACCGGCGCGACGCCGGCAACGAGAAGCGCTACGTCGTCCTCTCGCGCCTCGACAACACCACGGGTCGCATCGTCTTCGGCCCGGTCGAGAGCGGCGCGGTCGGGGCCCGCTTCATCCCGGAGGAGCTGCGCCACCAGATCGCGGCCCAGCCCGACCGCCAGCACCTCATGGTCGCGACGATCGAGGAGGGCACCGACTCGATCTCGGCCGTCATCGTCGGACAGCGCATCGCCACGGGCGTCGCCGGCGACTACGGCCTGTACTTCATCTACCCGATGCACCGCGAGCGCGAGATCATCTCGTTCATCGGCCAGACCTTCCTCGTCGGCGGCGCCATCCTCATCCTGCTCATCGGGGCCATCGCCTTCGTCGTGACGCGTCTCGTCGCCGACCCCGTGCGCCGGGCGGCGCTCGTCGCCGAGCGGTTCGCCGAGGGCAACCTCAACGAGCGGATGCGCTCCAAGGGCGAGGACGACCTCGCCCGCCTCGGCAACTCCTTCAACGCGATGGCGGCCTCGCTCCAGCAGCAGATCGCCCAGCTGGAGAACCTCTCGCGCGTCCAGCAGCGCTTCGTCTCCGACGTGTCGCACGAGCTGCGCACGCCGCTGACGACGATCCGGATGGCCGGCGACCTCATCCACGACTCGCGCACCGGGTTCGACCCGACCGTCGCGCGCTCGGCCGAGCTGCTCCACAAGGAGCTGGACCGGTTCGAGTCGCTGCTCACCGACCTGCTGGAGATCTCCCGGTTCGACGCCGGCGCGGCGGTGCTCGACGTCGAGTCGACCGACCTGCGCGCCTCGGTCGAACGAGCCGTCGACGCGCACCGGGCCCTCGCGGCCAGCCGCGGCACCCAGCTGGTGCTGCGGATGCCGAAGCAGCCGGTCCTGGCCGACATGGACTCGCGGCGCATCGAGCGCATCCTGCGCAACCTCGTGTCCAACGCGGTCGAGCACGGCGAGGGGCGCCCGGTCGAGGTGACGATCGGCGAGAACGACTCGGCCGTCGCGGTCACGGTCCGTGACCACGGCGTCGGTCTCCGACCCGGCGAGGCGGCGCTCGTCTTCACCCGGTTCTGGCGGGCCGACCCGGCCCGCGCCCGCACGACCGGAGGCACCGGCCTGGGCCTGGCCATCGCGCTCGAGGACGCCCGCCTGCACGCCGGACGCCTCGAGGCGTGGGGCGCGCTCGGGGAGGGGTCGTGCTTCCGTCTCACCCTGCCGCGCCAG
This sequence comes from Actinomycetes bacterium, assembly GCA_023389095.1. Taxonomy (GTDB): domain Bacteria; phylum Actinomycetota; class Actinomycetes; order Actinomycetales; family Dermatophilaceae; genus Monashia. The sequence continues at coordinate 2,561 of JAEWFB010000649.1, read as the reverse complement.
GCCGAGGCCACGATCACCAGCTCGCCGCTGCCGCTGAGCCCGCTCGCCGCCGAGGCGGCCCGGGCGCGTCGCGAGGGGACCGCGCTCGGGGAGGCGACCCGCAGCGACGGCACCGCCGGCACCGACGAGGACACCCTGCGCCTGCGGCGCATCGCGGTGGAGCGCTGGCCGTGACCTCGCCCCGCCACCGCCCCACGGCCCGGCGCCTACCACGAGCGGTGCTCGCCGTCGTGGCCGCGGCAGCCATGATGGTCCTGACGGCCTGCGGTGGGCTTCCCGGCACCGGGCCGGTCGTCGACGGCCGGGCCCTCGGAGACAGCGCCGTCGAGCCCGTGCGCGTGGCAGCCGTCGGACCCACCGACGGGGCGAACCAGCAGGCCGTCATCAGCGGGTTCCTGCGGGCCGGCGAGGACAGCGATGAGACCCACCAGACCGGCAAGCTCTTCCTCGCCCCGCAGTCGGTCGACCTGTGGCGCTGGGGCAGCGAGGACGTCATCGTGTACGACGGTGACCTGTCCTTCCGGCGCATCGACGCCGACACCGTCGAGGTGTCGGCCGACGAGGTCGCCCGGCTGTCGCCCGACGGCTACTACGAGGAGCAGGAGCCGGGCACCCGCGCGAAGATGGTGCTCGGCATGACCAAGGTCGGCGGGGAGTGGCGCATCGAGCTGCCGTCCCGGGGCTTCGGGCTCTGGCTCGACACCGACCAGTTCGAGCGCACGTACACCAACCAGCTCGTCTACTACGTGACGAAGACCGGCCGTGACCTCGTGCCCGACTCGCGATGGTTCCCGATCGGCACCCGCCTGCCGACCGCGCTGGCCCGTGCCCAGCTCTCCCCGGTGCCGGACTACCTCACGGGCGCGGTCTCCACCGGGGTCCCGGCCGGCACGAGCCTCGGCGTCAACGCCGTCCCCGTCGACAACGGGCAGGCCCAGGTCAACCTCAGCAGCCAGGCGCTGTCGGCCGACCCCGACGGCCGGGCCGCGATGTGGGCCCAGCTGACCGAGACGCTGCGCCAGGTGTCGGCGGTGTCCACGGTGTCCCTGGCGGTGGCCACCACGCCGCTCGAGCTGCCCGGCGCGATCACGAGCGTCGACGCGGCCGTCGACCTCGGCTTCGACACGGTCAACCGCCCGCCCCAGGAGACCGCGCTGCTGCGCTCGGGCGACTCGCTCTACCGGATCGACCCGACGGTCGTGCCCGACACGGGCAACGGCACCCGCCGCCCCGACCTCAAGCCCCGCGACGGCGACGTCGCGCGGGTCCCCGACACGTGGACCGCTCTCGCCCTGTCGGTGGACAGCAAGCAGGTGGCCGCGGTCTCGACCGGTCGCGCCGAGCTGTCGATCTGGAGCGCCACGGCCGAGCCCCGCTTCTTCGCGCCCTTCGCCACGGCCTTGACCCGCCCCAGCTACGACTCCGGGGGCTACCTCTGGCTCGGCGGCAACGACCGCAGCGGGGCGGCCCACGTCTACGCCCTCGACACCGTGTCCAAGGACCCGGCCGCCCGTCCCCGCGCCGTCAACGCGCCGTGGCTCGCGGGCCGGCGAGTTCTCGCCGTCAGCGTCTCGGCCGACGCAGCCCGCGCCCTCGTCATCAGCACCGACCGAGCGGGCCGCGACCAGCAGCTCGGCCTCACCGGCATCGTCCGCTCGAGCAACGGCGAGCCGGTGGCCCTGACGAAGCCCGAGCGCCAGGCGCAGTCGCTGACCCAGCTGCAGGACGTCACGTGGCTGGGCCCGGCGTCCTATGCGGTGCTCGGCACGGCCGGTCCGGCCGGGCGGCTGCGCCCCTGGACCGGCACGATCGGTGCCGGTGTCGACGGACGGCGGCAGCAGGCCGCGGCCCTCGGCGTGGTGGCCGGGGCGGTGCGGATCACGACGGTCGGTGGACCGCGCGGGCTGGCCATCGTCACCTCCGACGACCACGTCTGGGTCCGTGCCGGGTCGACGTGGCGGCGGATCGAGAGCGGCAGCGACGTCCTCGTCCCCGGCGGCTGACCCCGGGTCGGCCGGCCCCGGTGCGGCCTGCCGGCGGCCGGTCGGGGCCGTCCACACCTCCCCGGTCGCGACGGCACCCGTCCACAGGCGTCGTGCCGCGGGGCGCGGGCGATCCGACGGCGCGGTGTGATCGGAGGGTGCCCGTCCCGCCCGATGCGGCCGGACGCGTCCGGGCGGTCGCGGCCGGGCTGCTCCTGCCGCTCGCCGACCTCGTCCTGCCGGTCGAGTGCGCCGGGTGCGGGCGACCGGGACGTGCCTGGTGCCGACGCTGTGAACGTGCCCTGCCGATGTTGGCCTTCGGCGTGGCTCGCGGGGTCGGGGGACGTGCCGGGCCCGACGGGGGTGGCGTGAGGGCCGAGGCGTGGCCGGGAGCCCGGGTCGTCCCGCCGCGCGCACCCGCGACGCTGCCGGCGGTGTGGGCGTGGGGGCCGTACGAGGGACCCGTGCGCCGGGCGGTGCCCGCGTGGAAGGACCACGGTCGGCGCGACGTCGCGGCCGTCCTCGCCCCCTTGCTCGCCGCCGCTGTCGATGCGTCGCTGCGCGGGTCGGGGTGGGGCG